>JBGUGY010000177.1:0-4496 GCA_045111775.1 Bacteroidaceae bacterium
TTCGAGAACGACCGCGTGGGCTTTCGTCTGTACGGCCCTGAAAGTCAGGAGAAAAACGAGAATCTCTACGGCTACGACATCTTTGCCAAGCGTGTGCCTAATCTGATTCTTAACAAGTGGTATGCCGACCAGTTCAACCCGGTTTTCTGGGGCAGAATAGGCGAGCTGAAAAAGCAAGGGCGAAAGGCAGAAGCCAACGCTCTGCAAGACTCAATAACGTATCACTTAGACCACGGCGAAGGTGCTGATTTCTATGCTGTTGGACCTACCTTGGGCGCAGGAACGAGCGCGCTTCTCGACGGCGACCGAATAGTCTATCCGTATTGCTACAAAACGGTCGAGATATTGCAGAACGGTCCTTATGTTTTCAAGGCTCACCTTGTGTTCACTCCGTTCAGCATCGGGGCGGACAAGAACGTGGTTGAGCATCGTATTCTGGAACTGAAAAAGGGCTCGCAACTTTGCAAATGTACGGTGTGGTACGAAGGGCTTACGCACGATGCCACCATCGTTACGGGAATTGTAATGCACAAGCCAAGCACGGACTTTTTCATCGACGAGAAGAAGCGTTTTATGAGCTACAACGAGCCTACACAAAGTCCCGAGGCGGGCAACGGCATTATATATATAGGTGTGAAATTCGAGAAAACGCCCGAAAAGATTGAAAAACAGATGTTCGAAAAGCCTAAAGGTCAGGCGGTGGGACATCTACTTGCCTTCAGCCGTATTGGAGCTGGCGAAAAGTTTACTTACTTCTTCGGTTTTGGATGGAGCAAATATGGCTTCGAGTCTGAAAAAGAGTGGATTAAATACTTAAAGAAATACTAAATCTTTGGATTATGAACTTGTTTGAAAGATATTATGTCCTTTTGTATAAATACGAAAGATTTTCTGGCAACAATTCTTCAATAGAGATAAATATCGCAACAATAACGACAATTTGGCTTTCTATACTCACAGGACTAATATTTGAAATTCTACAAAAGAATGGTGTAATTACTTTTTTATAATATCTTTATTAAAAGTTTATTCCTTTTTTTCTACTTTATTCTGTTTATTATTCTTGAGTATGTTTATAAAGACAAAATAAAGAAATTGGCAATTATTGCCAATAAAGAATACATGAAAGAAAAAAGCACAAAGCAAAGAAATACAAAATTAGAATTTGCCTATGTTTTGTTTACACTTGCCACATACGCATGTTTGGTTTTATGGGGTATGAACGAATAATTCTTTTTTTTGTAAAATATTTGCAGATATCAGAATTTATCCCGTACTTTGCAAAAGCGATGGTTATCAGACTTATGCAAACCATCTAAACGCAGGAAACACAACATTCAATCGCAAACTTATCAGAAAGGCTCAAAAGCCGTAAATTATCTTAGACACATAAAAAATGAAAACAAAATTCATTCTGGCAATGGCAGTCGCCGCATTCTTTTGCGCCCAAACAGCCCATGCACAATTCTTCAAGGCGCGCAAAGCACCAAAGAACGAGCTTTGCCTTGATTTCGGACTCGGCACTTTTCCACATAACAGTCATTTCGACTCGTGTCCGACAAAAAGCAGCATCAATAACGGATGGGGTTACAGCAACAAAAACCCCTTTGGGCAGAGTTACAATCTTACATACCTCTACAACCTCACCAACAAATTAGGCATCGGCGTGCAAGCCGGACTGGAACATATTCACAACAATAGAACGTTACACAACGAATACTACTTTAACGATGCCGTTGCCGAGGATTCTGAACGCAATCTATACTACGTTATGCCAACGGCAAGATTCTACATCGTAAGCCTTAACCACTTTGCAATATATGCCAGAGTTGCCGGCGGCGTGGGTTTCTCGCGCATAAGAGAGAAAGACCTTAATCCGCACGACGACCTCGACTTCAACTGCGGAAAGAAGAACGATATGTGTTTTGCCTATCAGATTTCGCCATTCTGCTTAGAGGCTGGCGGCGAGCACATTCGCGTGTTCTCCGAGTTAGGATTCGGCCACCAAGGCTTCTATACCATCGGTATAAAATTTGCTTACTAAAAAACCTCAAAAGTATATTCGTATGAAAAAAATATTACCTACCATCATCATTTTCATCACTCTGTTTTCAAACATCTTCTGCGACTGTAATGAGGACTATTACTACGGCAGACTGGTCGATGCCAATGGCGTTAACTTCAACATTCACGGCGGAACAGACTCGGTTAGAATAAGCAACTACAACGGAGCTGTCATCATCGATGCCACCGACTACGACTGGCACGGCAGCGACGTGAAAAAGACAACATACAACACCAACGAGACTAAAGACATAGTAGAGGGCGAATGGTTCAAGTGCGAGAAGGTGGTTCACGACGAGATTTTCCAGTACTACAAAATTACGGTAAAGCCCAACACAACAGGCAAAAACCGAAAGGCGGACATCAATCTGAAAGCAATAGAGCCACAAACACATAGCGACGGCAAAAGATTCTATTACGAAGAGACTCTGAGCATCTATCAGGATGCGAAATAAGAAATATTATTCGAGTTCGGGACAAGAAATGCAGCCTTCCCTTATATTCGGAATGACGCTTTCAGCGTCTACAACGAGTACAATGCACAAATAATTCCGCAAGGCTAAAAACCCGAACGAATCCCGAAGGCATCCCGAACAAAACTAAAAAAAATGCTTCCGCTCGTCAGAAGACGAACAGAAGCATTTTTGCTAAGCCAAAGCCTATGTATGTTCCGGCAGCATAGCCAAACAGTCCGACGGCTATTCCGGGACCAATCACAGCCTTGTTGTGCAGCGCGCCTCCCATAACCGGAGCAAACGGCGGACTGCATATAAGCGAGATGCTCGTGGTGAGCGTAGTATCGGTATCGACCCGGAAAATGGCACTCAGCAGCACATGGAAGAAGAGTGCGCCGATGGTTGCCACCGTGGTGAACATGAAAATATTAGGGTTTATGTCCTTTAGCGTGCTAAGGCTAACCTGCGATGCCACAGCCACGCTGAATATCAATATGAAAAACGTGCCAGCCTCGAACGTGCGCTTTAGCGAGCGGATTTTCTTGTTCATCGAGGCAAGAGCCGACAAAAGACTTATGCCAAGGATAAAGACAGACTGAAACATATCCTTAGGAAAGAGCATCGCCACGCCTGCGCCCACGGCTATTATGCCCACAGAGAGCAGAAGCGACAATCCCAAGTCGCGCAGATTATCGCGGCGGAACAAGCCAAAGAACAATTCGTTTTCGTGATTCTCGACGCTAAGCTTTCCAAGTTCGGCATCCTCAGCATCCTTGTCGTCCTTAAAATCGGGCATGAAGAGTCCGAGGACCTTCTTTCCGAAGATGATGACAAAGAATAGATACACGGCACTCAGCACCATGCTATAGGCCGAAACGAGCACAAAGACCGATTCGTCAACACCAAGGGCAACCTGCAAAGATGCCAGATTGGCATTTCCGCCAGTATAAAGCCCCGTGAGCATTCCGCCGATGTTGGCAAACATCACCCTATCCGACTGTCCGTACAGAACAAAGCCAACGGCGATGGCTATAGCACAACCCAAGATGCCGAAAACAAGCGACTTGATGAAAGCCGGAGCAAGCTTTGCCCACGACTTGATGTCGGCCGAAAACAACATAAGCGGAATGGCGAAAGGCACGGTTGCCGACGCAATGGTTGTCTGCACACCATGAACCTCGTCGGTATCGGGAAAGACGCCGAGCAAACCCAGAGTACACGCAATAATGTATGCCACAATAATGCTTCCCACCTTATTCAAGAGGCTGCTTTTGTAAGTAAGCCACAAGATAAACAGCGGCGAGAGCACGCAGAAAAGAATGATAAAAATAGTCATAACGGCTGCAAAATTAGCAAAATTATGCCATTACGCTACCATCCCAGCGGCTTTATTTCTTTCTTTACGAACTTGTCGAAAGTTATGTTGTTGGTCGAAAGATTCTTCACGTTTGTCTGATTGTTGATAAACTCATTCACCTCCTTGACGTGGATGTTTTCGAGCCTTACGGTATCAATAGGCAGAAGAGCCGAGCCTTTGATGTCGTATATGGCATTTGCCTGCTCGCACTCGATATTCTTCATCGAGATGTTGCTGATGCGTGTAGGACGCTCCTCGTATGTAGGCACGATATCTTTCCATTGGTACAGAACGTCGGTATCAATCTCGAAAGTGCGGCGCATACGGTTAGCCTTCACGTTCTCCATGCTTATGTTCTCGAGGAATCCGCCGCGGCGGATATTCGTCTTCATGTAGAAGAGACGGATAACCTCGTCGGGCGACTCGCAATGGTGCATGTAAACATTTCTGATTCCGCCAGAAATCTCGCTTCCGATACCCAGAAGGCAATGTCCCTTCTTTATCACGCAGTTTCTGATTACGATATTCTGCGTAGGAGTGGCAAGTCGCCACGCGTCCTGATTGCGTCCAGCCTTTATCACCACGGCATCGTCGCCTTGGTCGAACACGCAGTCCTCAAT
>JBGUGY010000178.1:0-3291 GCA_045111775.1 Bacteroidaceae bacterium
CCAACTCGCTGAACGCCACGTTTTTTGTCGGCGGAATTCAGAAAAAGAGAATCGTTCTCGACGCTAAAACTTACCAGTTGCGGATTGTACACTCTCAAGCCCGAATAGACCTTCATCTTGCCCAGTTCTACCGGCTTGCTGACATTCTCTACTCGCGCTGCAATAACATAGTCGCGCCCCAAAAGCGTTTTCGGAATCTCGACCGTAACGTTGCCTGCAAATGCGCACACGCACAATGTGCACAACATAAAAAATATTGAAATTTTCAGTCTCATAGTTCGTTTTTGCTTAATAGAAGATGCCGAGGCTCACGCCAGCCTCCCACGCATTGGTGCTCTTATTGGTAGACACGCAGTTTCCATGCGCCTTGACAAACCATTCGCGGCGCGTTTTTCTTATCGTGAAAGGAAACTGATATGTAAGTTGCAATGAGCCAAGCATATAGTTTGCGCCCCAATATTTCATGTCGGGAGCAAGAACGTTTACGGCATAGTCGGTTGTTGCGTCGCTCAGACTGAGATTAGACTGCGCCGCCACATGATAGCCCACGCTTCCTTCAGCCCACAGCGAACGCTCCGCGCCCTTGCAGAGTCTTGCTCCGCCTTCGAGAGCAAAGGTTAGTCCGCCAACTTCAAGATACGAATCTGGAAGGTGGTACAAATCCTTGTCGTAGGCATAGTTCAGACGCGCTCCTATGTACGAGCGGACTTTCTGGTCGGCTGTCCACATCATGCGATAGCGTGCATCGGCCTCATATTCTGTTACTTCATAACGTTTTTTCAGTTCCATCGTCGTGAGCCATCGCTGCGACGATACGCCGGTTACCGGGTCAATCGTAATCTCCTTCTGCTGGCGATATTCATCGGCCGAAGACGGTCTGCTGCTCAAAGACAAGTCGAAAGAATGTAGTCTTCCGCCATCTGTCTTAAACGTATTGTGCGTTGCCAGACTCATCTCGGTACGATGAAACTTGCCCGGCATATATTTGTTCGAGCCATACACATCCTCGTTTGCCGTGCAGAAGGCAAACGTTGTGAGCGACTCTAAGTTTCTTCCCTTGTAACTGTAAGAAAGTTCGCCACCAATTTCGTGGTCTACATATTCTCTTTCGTAGCCCTTGTAACCGCCAGTTGTTCCGGTGGCATTCTCCATTCCGGTGTAGACATAATACTTCATTGTGGCATCGGTCTGGACGGTGCTCAAGCCTACGAGTTTTTCCTTTCTGCGCTTGTAATGCGCGCTCAATCCAAAGATATTGCTGCCGAGCCTGTATGTTGCGGCTGGCGTAAGTGCATAGGTAGCCAGATTTATGCGCGAGCGAGGGTCGCGCAGACGGCTCAAATCGCCCACATTATAGTCGAGCCTTGCACCGAATGTAAACTTGTTTATCTCTACCGAAGCCAGAGAAGCTGTAAGATAAACATTCTGAAAATCGTACTTTGCAGGAATCGCACTTCCCGAGAAATACGGATTTGAATGATGAGGACGGATGACATCGTTCCACGAACGGTTGAAGATGCGTCCTTCCTCGAACGTTATCTTGCCGTAGCCGTAAAGACTTTTGCCTATCGGCTGAAAGGCATCGGCAAAAAACGTGAATTTATTCTGTTTGTCTCCGTCCTGAACAAGATAGTGCGTGCCTTCGTTGTGCGAGAAGTCGGCATACGCGCTGCCACGCTTCAGCAGACTGTCGCGCGACAATCCGGCAGCATTATCGGTAACGCGCCACAACTGCGTTGCATCATGATACAAACTCGATTCCAAAGTGTTTGGAACAATATTATCCTGCGCCTTGGCAACTGCGGCAACATGCAACATCAGCACAGAAAACTTAAGCCATCTGTTCATATAATGGAGATAAAGTATTTTTACGGATAATGGTATGCCCAAGCCGTTAATTACGCTTGAGCATACCACAATTTTAATTCATTAAATATTATTTGTAAACGCCAGGCTGAAGAGCATCTGCTCTCGAAGCAACAGCCCAGTCCTCGATACTGTTGTTTGTATCTTTCAGAATGGCACGACCGTCATCAGCCTTGCCCTGAGCCTTGCGGTAAGCCACAACTCCTGTGTACAAAGTCAAGGCATCAACATTCAGATAGCCAGCATCGATATAGTCGTAAAGACGCTTTGTTGCAACGTCTATGCCTGTTCCTGACTTGTAATTCAAGATATCAACACCGTCGATAATGGTCTTTGAAGGTACGACCTTAAACATGCTGCCCTTCTCCTTGCCATCGGCATAAACCGTCTTCCATGCTGCAACATCTTCAGAAGTGTTGAAGATGACAACGCCTGTAGGACCGCTCTGCAAAAGATTCATCTGCGAAATCTTGTCGTAAGATGAATAAATCAGCTTAAGCGCAGGCACGTCAGGATTGTTTGTTGTCTTTCCCTGAGAATCCTTAGCCTCGAAATCAGCTGTCAGAAGGTTATAGATGTCTGAACCTGTTGCTGTATGGTCAATCGCGCTGTTTACGATTACCACGTTCTTGCCCGGCTCAACCACGAAATCCTTGTCGGCAGGAATCTGGAAAATCTGCTTCAGATAGATTGTACCAACCTGATTTGCAATAACGTATGCAGGAGTAGACTCTGACTCGGTAAGTCCGATGTACATTCCGGCAATGTTTACAGCCTCATCGCCATTGTTGTAAAGTTCGATGAAGCGACCAGCCATATAGTTCTTGTTGTTGGCATCCTTGCAGCCAGAATAGTAAACCTTGCTGATAAGCATTGACTGCTTGAGGCTCATTGCCACGCTGAGGTTTACAGTTGTGTTCTGCGACAATGTCTGACTTGCAGCCGAACCGCTTACGATGTATGTGCTGTTCTGCACAGTCTCGCCTGTTGCAGCCATATACTCGTCGGATGTGATGTTCCACGATGTTGAAACGGTGTAAAGCCCTGGAACAACCTCGTCAATCACAGCCTTTCCGCTGTTATCGGTTGTTCCCGTATAAGTACGGTTCTCGCCCGAGATGACAACAGTCTTGCCCGAAAGGTCGAGCTTCTGTGCATTGTCGGGTGCAACAACCTGAACTGTAATGCTTAGTGCAGAAACTGCGTCATCGTCTGACGAACAGCTTGTCATAACTCCGCAAAAAGCGCACAACGCCATTATTAGCGTTATAATTCCTCTTAATTTTCTCATATTCTTAAAGATTAAAATTGATTTTATGTACTATCATTCCTTTTAAAAAAATTACATCTTGAACGAAAGCTCGAAGCCGAAACTGAACGAGCCTGTGTTGCGCTGAACCAAGGTAGATGATGCCGAACTTGAAA
>JBGUGY010000179.1:0-4156 GCA_045111775.1 Bacteroidaceae bacterium
GATCGAGCTCTATAAGTTCGAGGACGAGCAGGGTAAGCACACATTTTGGCACACCTCTGCCCACTTGCTGGCTGAAGCACTTCAGGAGTTGTATCCTGGCATTCAGTTCGGTTTCGGTCCTGCTGTAGAGAGCGGCTTCTTCTATGATGTGCTGTTGCCCAATGGCGAGAGCATCAAGGAGAGCGATGTCACCACCATTGAGAACAAGATGCGTGAACTGGCCTCTAAGAAGGAGCCTGTGGTTCGCAAGGAAGTGGCTAAGGCCGATGCTCTGAAGGAGTTTGCTGCCGATGGTCAGACTTACAAGTGCGAGCACATTGAACAGGACCTTGAAGATGGCACTATCACCACTTATACCCAGGGTAACTTCACCGACCTCTGCCGTGGTCCGCACCTTGTGGATACCGGCGAGATCAAGGCCATCAAGTTGACCAGCGTCGCTGGTGCTTTCTGGCGTGGCGATGCTACTCGTGAGCAGATGCAGCGTCTGTATGGTATCTCGTTCCCAAAGAAGAAGATGCTCGATGAGTATCTTGTGATGCTGGAGGAAGCCAAGAAGCGCGACCACCGCAAGATTGGTATGGAGATGGAACTCTTCATGTTCTCTGAAAAAGTAGGTAAGGGTCTGCCTATCTGGTTGCCAAAGGGCACAGATATGCGTCTGCGTTTGCAGGACCACCTGCGCAAGGTTCAGAAGCGTTACGGCTATCAGGAGGTTATTACCCCACATATCGGCTCAAAGAACCTCTACGTTACCTCTGGTCACTGGGATCACTATGGCAAAGACTCGTTCCAGCCAATCAACACCCCTGAGGAGGGCGAAGAGTATCTGTTGAAGCCTATGAACTGTCCTCACCACTGCGAGATTTTCGCTTCGAAGCCTCGTTCATATAAGGATCTGCCTCTGCGAATCGCAGAGTTCGGTACTGTGTATCGCTATGAGCAGAGTGGTGAGTTGCACGGCTTGACTCGTGTACGTTCGTTCACTCAGGATGATGCTCACTTGTTCTGCCGTCCTGACCAGGTGAAGCAGGAGTTCCTCAACGTGATGGACATCATCAACGTGGTGCTCTCAGCCTTCGGTTTCAACTTCGAGGCACAGATTTCACTTCGCGATCCAAACAACCACGAGAAGTATGTTGGTAGCGATGAGGATTGGGCATTGGCAGAGAAAGCCATCCAGGAAGCTTGCGCAGAGAAGGGCTTGGCCGCAAAGGTAGAATACGGCGAGGCTGCCTTCTATGGTCCTAAACTCGACTTCATGATTAAGGATGCCATCGGCCGTCGTTGGCAGTTGGGTACTATTCAGGTGGACTACAATTTGCCTAAGCGATTCCAGTTGGAGTATACCGACGAGGACAACCAGAAGAAGACTCCTGTGATGATTCACCGTGCGCCATTCGGCTCATTGGAGCGATTTACAGCTGTTCTTATCGAACACACAGCTGGTCACTTCCCATTGTGGTTGACTCCAAATCAGGTTTCAATCCTGCCAATCTCAGAAAAGTTTAACGATTACGCACAGAAACTTCAGGAGTATTTTGCTCAGTATGATGTCCGTGCCGTTATCGACGACCGTAACGAGAAGATTGGACGTAAGGTTCGTGACAACGAGATGAAGCGCATCCCTTACATGCTTATTGTTGGTGAGAAGGAAGTTGCTGAGGGTAAGGTTTCTGTGAGAAAACAGGGCGGAGAAGACCTCGGTTCAATGAAATATGAAGATTTTGCAAAGAAAATCTGCGAAGAAGTTCGTGAAATGACAAAAAATTTCTAACTTTGCAGCTCAAAATAATTGATTAACTAATAACAGAGCAATTTAAGGTTCAAAAAACCATTTAATGAAGAAAGACGAAAAAAAACAGGAATATCGAATCAACGAACAGATTCGTGTCCGTGAAGTCCGCATTGTGGGCGATAATACAGAGCCAGTTGTCGTGCCTACATTCAAGGCAATCCAAATGGCAGAGCAGCAGGGTGTAGACCTCGTAGAGATCTCTCCAAACGCTAACCCACCTGTTTGTAAGTTGATTGATTATTCGAAGTTCCTTTATCAGCTTAAGAAGAAGGCTAAGGAGCAGAAAGCTAAGCAGGTGAAGATGGAAGTTAAGGAAATCCGATTCGGACCTCAGACCGACGATCACGACTACAACTTCAAGCTTAAGCATGCTCAGGAATTCTTGGCAGACGGAAACAAAGTCAAGGCCTATGTTTTCTTCCGCGGCCGTTCAATCCTCTTTAAGGAGCAGGGTGAGGTTCTTCTCCTTCGCTTTGCAAACGACCTTGAGGAGTACGGAAAGGTTGAACAGATGCCTATTCTCGAAGGTAAGAGAATGATTCTCTTCATCGCACCTAAGAAGGATGCAGGAAAGAAGAAGCAGGCAGACAAGCCAGCAGCCGATGCTGCCGCACCAAAGGCAGAGAAGGTTGCTCCAAAGGTGAAGGAACGCAAGGAGTACACCGGACCAAAGGTTGAGGGTGAAGACTTCTAAGCAAATACAGAAAGAAAATGCGTAACGTTTGGTATATACGTTGCCATTCATTATTAATAATTAAAATAAAATAAAAAAATGCCAAAAGTTAAGACTAACTCCGGTGCTAAAAAAAGATTCGTTCTTACCGGATCAGGTAAAGTGAAGAGACAGCATGCTTATCACAGTCACATCTTGACAAAGAAGACTAAGAAGCAGAAGAGAAACCTTGACCACTCAGGTCTTGTTGTTACAAGCGACATGAATCAGGTTCGCCTACTTCTTAACTTGAAGTAATCTCAATTCACTTTTTAACTAACAAAATTTTATTAACCGAGTGTTTAGCCTCAAGTTCGTTTCATAGTTGGAGCGACGCTAACATTCAAAAAGAATTAAATTATGCCAAGATCAGTTAATCACGTTGCATCAAGAGCAAAGAGAAAGAAAATTTTAGGTCTTACCAGAGGTTACTTTGGTGCTAGAAAGAATGTTTGGACTGTAGCCAAGAATACTTGGGAGAAGGGTCTTACATATGCTTTCCGCGATCGTCGTAACAAGAAGCGTACATTCCGTGCATTGTGGATTCAGCGTATCAACGCTGCTGCACGTCTTGAGGGAATGTCATACTCACAGTTGATGGGTGGTCTTCACAAGGCAGGTATCGAGATTAACCGCAAGGTTCTCGCAGACCTCGCTCTTAACAACCCAGAGGCTTTCAAGGCTATCGTAGCTAAGGTTAAGTAATCAAAGCCCCGAAAGGCTAAGATATAACGGGATGATTCTTTTTAGAGTCATCCCGTTTTTTTATGTTAGCAAGCATGTGGGTGATGTGCAAAATCTTTTGCTCTTTTCTTGGTTTTATGAAATATTATACTTATATTTGCATTATCAATAAACAACAATATTGAAGCAGAAAAAACAGCTGCGCTGGGCTAGATCGGGAAACTCATCAAATTTTTATGAATAACCGAGACAGCTTCTTCTTCCGATGGCGTGCCGCCCCCTTTCGGGTACACTACGTTAGCGGATTACAAAGGAAGCAGGGCCCTCAAATCTTGTATTTACTCGGAGATTTCATCACATCACCAGTGCGGCTTTACTATAAGCTATGGTTATGCTTAGCATCGCCATAGCTTTTTTTACTTTACGAATACTTTAATACATATACGATGAATCTTAAAAACCTATTTTTTGCATTTGGCATTGTCTTTTTAGACGCTGTTCCTGTGGGGGCGCAGAACTTTCCGTATCAGGACAGAAATTTATCTTCGCAGGAAAGAGCGGAGGACTTGGTTTCGAGGCTGACCCTCGAAGAAAAAGCAAGACTTATGATGGATAACTCGGCTGCCGTTGAACGTCTTGGCATAAAGAGTTATTGCTGGTGGAACGAGGCTCTGCACGGAGTGGCGCGTGCCGGACTGGCAACCGTTTTTCCGCAGCCTATAGGAATGGCGGCCTCTTTTAACCCCGATTTGCTGAATCGCGTTTATACAACGGTGAGCGACGAGGCGCGTGCCAAGTATGCTTATCAGGCAAGTCGAGGAAGTCGTGAAAGATATCAGGGTGTAACTATGTGGACTCCGACTGTAAATATTTTTCGCGACCCTCGCTGGGGTAGAGGCATCGAGACATACGGCGAAGACCCTTATCTGACGAGCATGATGGGACTTCAGGTTGTGAAGGGA
>JBGUGY010000180.1:0-4903 GCA_045111775.1 Bacteroidaceae bacterium
ACAAATTCGGCAAGACCGAGATGTGGTACGTCATCGATGCCAAGCCGGGAAGCTATCTGTATGCCGGATTCAAGGACAACATAACAAAAGAGGAATACAAGAAGCGCATTGCCGAGGGAACGATAACCGACGTAATCGCAAAGCATTATGTAAAGCCGGGCGATGTATTCTATCTTCCAGCCGGAAGAATCCACGCCATCTGCGGCGGCATTTTGCTTGCCGAGGTTCAGCAGTCGAGCGACGTGACATACCGCATCTTCGACTACAATCGCCCGGGCATGGACGGCAAGCCTCGCGAACTGCACACCGAACTTGCTGCCGACGCGCTCAACTTCCACGTTGAAGACGAATACCGCACGCAATACGCCACACAAGAGGAAAGGGCAAACAGAGTTATCGAATCGCCTTATTTCAGCGTGAGAGTGACGGAACTGAGCCGCTCGTTCCACCGCAATCTGATAAAGTACGACAGCTTTATCATCTGCATGTGCATCGAGGGCGACTGCCACATCAACATCCGCTCTACAGGCGACCAGATTCTGCTGAAGGAAGGCAACAGCTGTCTGATTCCAGCAGCGATTGCCGACTACGACGTCGTTCCGCTAAACGAGAAGACGCGCATACTCGATGCGTTCATCGACAATAAAGACAGAACGCTGTCGCACGCAATCACTCGTTTTCTGCATATCACGGAAAAGTAGTAAAAGATACTAACATAAAAAAACGATGGAAACGCGAATCTGCATTTCCATCGTTTTTTCTTATTTAAAAGTCGAAGAATCGCTTTATTTTCTGTGCTACGATATTTACCCCAATCAACTTCAATCGTAACGAACAAAATTTCAACTCCAACTACATTCTTATTTTGAAAGAATTATTCAAATCTGATGCTCTTCGCCGGCAAAATTCTCGAAACCATGTACGACGGAGCAATCAACACAACCATCGAGATGACGAACGTTCCTACATTCAATAGCAAAATCAACGGAATGTTCATGATAATCGGCACGCTGTCAACATAATAGTTCTGCGGATTAAGATGAATCAGCCCTGTGTATTTCTGAATAAGGCAGATGCCGAGACCAATCACGTTTCCGAAAATCATACCCTTGCCGATAACAAAGACCGAGAAATGCAGAAAGACCTTGCGCATCTGAGTATTCGACGCTCCCAAAGCCTTAAGAATTCCAATCATGTTGGTGCGCTCAAGAATTATGATAAGCAGACCGCTGACCATCGAGAAGGCAGCCACGGCAAGCATCAGTCCGAGGATTATCCACACGTTCATGTCGAGCAGACCGAGCCACGCAAAAATCTGCGGAGTTAGTTCTGTTATCTTGCTTACCGAGTAATAGTTGCCATAATTGTCCGACCGCGCGTTTATCTTCTTTCGCAAGTGAGTGCAGCCGATGTTCAGCATCGAGAAATCCTTCAGTCTTATCTCAACTCCCGAACACTGGTCATCCTTCCACTTGTTCAGTTGGTTAACGGTGTAAATATCGGTCAAGACGAAGTTTTTGTCATATTCAGACAGATGAGTCTCGAAGATTCCGGCAATCTGAAATCGGCGCACGCGGATATTGTCTTCGATGTAATATGTGTAAACCTTGTCGCCAAGTTTCAGACCGAGCATATCGCACATAGACTGCGAGATAAGAATCTGCTTGCTCGACTCCTTATCGGAGAAATCAGGAACCTTGCCTGCCACCAAGTGCGAACGGTAGAACGACATGTCGTACTCCTGCCCCACTCCCTTCAGAACCATGCCCTGAAAGTTGTCGTTGGTCTTAATCATTCCGTTTTTCTGCGAATATCGCTGATAATGCGCAACTTCGGGCACACTCTCAACAACCTTCTTCAGACTGTCGTGAAACTGAATATTATATTCCTTAACCGAACGCTGGTCGGACGCGTTGCTTATCCTCACTTCGGAAGTAAAGCCGATAACCTTGTCGCGAATATCCTGCTTAAAGCCCACGACAACCGACACCGCCACAATCATCACCGCCAATCCGAGCGTTATTCCGATGGTGGCAATACGGATTGCAGGACGAGAAACATTCTTCCCGTCCTGCTTTCCACCATATATCTTCTTAGCTATAAAGTATTCGAACTGCATATTTACTCAATCCTTCCCGGATAAGCCTCGAGTGCCTTCTGCAACACAACGAGAGCCCTTGTTAAATCCTCTTTCTTCAGCACATAGGCGATGCGGACTTCGTTCTTGCCCGAACCCGGCGTTGTGTAGAAGCCAGATGCCGGAGCCATCATCACCGTCTCGCCCTCGTAGTTGAACTCTTCCAAGCACCATGCGCAGAACTTCTCGCTGTCGTCTACCGGAAGTTTTGCGACGGTATAGAACGCTCCCATCGGAATTGGCGAATACACGCCCGGAATACGGTTCAGACCGTCAATCAAGCATTTGCGTCGCTCAACATATTCGTCGTATGTCTCGCGGCTGTATTCCTCTGGTTCGTCGAGCGAAGCCTCGGCAGCAATCTGTCCGATGAGAGGCGGACTCAAGCGAGCCTGACAGAATTTCATCACAGCCTTGCGCACCTCCTCGTTCTTTGTAATAAGCGCGCCGATACGGATTCCGCACTCGCTATATCTCTTTGAAACAGAGTCGATAAGAACCACATTATCCTCGATGCCTTCGAGATGGCAAGCCGAGATATAAGGCGAGCCTGTATAGATAAACTCGCGGTAAACCTCGTCGGAGAAGAGATACAAATCGTACTTTTTTACAAGGTCGCGAATCTGGTTCATCTCACGACGAGTATAAAGATATCCTGTCGGATTGTTAGGATTACAGATGAGGATTGCGCGAGTGCGCTCGTTTATCAGCTCCTCGAACTTATCGACTTTTGGAAGACAGAAGCCCTCGTCGATAGTCGTAGCAATGGTACGAATTACCGCTCCGGCAGAGATTGCGAATGCCATGTAGTTAGCGTATGCAGGCTCAGGCACGATAATCTCGTCGCCAGGATTAAGGCACGAAAGGAATGCGAAAAGCACCGCCTCCGAACCTCCCGA
Organism: Bacteroidaceae bacterium; assembly: GCA_045111775.1. Classification (GTDB taxonomy): domain Bacteria; phylum Bacteroidota; class Bacteroidia; order Bacteroidales; family Bacteroidaceae; genus Ga6A1. Next base: position 3,037 of record JBGUGY010000180.1, read on the forward strand.
AGTGATGATGATATCGTCGGGAGTGACGTTAATATTGTACTTTTTGTAATAGTTTACCAACTTCTTGCGATAACTCAGGTAGCCCTGCGAAGGACTGTACTCAAGAATCGTGCGGTCGATGTTCTTAATTGCTTCAATCGCCGCTCGTGGTGTTGGCAGGTCGGGCTGACCGATGTTAAGGTGATATACATGCACACCTCTCTCTTTAGCCGCAGCGGCCAAAGGTGCTAACTTTCGGATAGGCGATTGAGGCATCTCAGTGCCTCGAATTGAAATTTTCGGCATTTTTATACATTAAATTTAATCGAGGTGCAAATATAAGATTTTATTCTAAAATAAAAGCAAGAAAATAAAAAAATGGTTCATCTTTCGCCAAAATGAATAAAACACTTATATTTTTTAATTTTCCAGAGCCTTAATCGGGCTTTTCGGGACTGTTGCGACCGAAAAATCCGAGCCACGGAAAGCGCGCCTCATTTATCCCGCTTTTTTTATCGCTTATCAATTTTTTGTTGTATCTTTGCGCGAAATAACAATAAAAAACATTCAAAAATTATGATGCATAACTGGTTCGAGTGTAAGGTACGCTACGAAAAGACAATGGAGAATGGAGTGCAGAAGAAGGTTACTGAGCCTTACTTGGTAGATGCACTCAGCTTTACTGAAGCAGAGGCGAGGATTATCGAGGAGATGACTCCATTCATGAGCGGAGAATTCCTTGTAAGCGACATTAAACGTGCACAGTACAGCGAGTTGTTCGAGAGCTTCGAGGAGGCTGCCGACAAGTGGTTCAAGGCAAAGCTTACATTCATCACTCTCGACGAGAAGAGCGGCAAGGAGAAGAAGACTTCGACAAACGTGCTTGTTCAGGCTGCCGACCTTCGCGACGCAACAAAGAAGCTCGACGAGGGAATGAAGGGCACAATGGCTGATTACGAGATTTCATCTATTGCCGAAACTCCTATCATCGACGTGTTCCCATACTCAGCAGAACCCGACGACAAACCAGAGTTTGAAGGTGCTGCCGACCTGACAAAAAAAGAATAAAAATGACAGAAATACAGAAGAATCTCAACGAGATAAACAACGAATTAGTGGATGGCTGCCAATTGGTAGCCATCTCTAAATATCACCCTGCCCAGTCTATACAAGAGGCATACGATGCCGGACAGCGAGTGTTTGGCGAGAGCCACGTTCAGGAAATTGAACAGAAAGTAAAAGTGCTGCCATCTGACATAGAATGGCACTTCATCGGCCATCTTCAGACAAACAAGGTTAAGTACATCGCTCCGTACATCTCGCTAATACACGCGGTAGACAGCGAAAAACTCTTCCGCGAGATTAACAAGCAGGCGGCTAAATGCAACCGTAACATAAAGGTTCTGATTCAGCTTCATGTTGCGCAGGAAGAGACCAAGTTCGGCTTTACGCCCGACGAGGCTTTCGAGTTCCTTGGCAGCGGAATCCTCGACGAACTGAAGAACGTTACCATTGCCGGAGTGATGGGTATGGCTTCGAACGTTGACAACGAGGAACAGATAAGAGGCGAATTCAAGCAGATAAAAGCCTTCTTCGACAAGTGCAAGCAGACAATCTTTGCCGGCAATCAGGACTTCAAGGAAATCTCGATGGGAATGAGCCACGACTACAAAATTGCAATGCAGGAAGGCTCTACCATGATTCGCGTTGGAACAAGGATTTTCGGGGCAAGAGTATATTAAACATGCAAGTTCGGGATTAAATTCAACATCATCCTTACAATCTGCTGATTGTATTCATTACAGATGCTGAAAACCCGAACGCATCCCGAAGGCATCCCGAAGAAATCGTACAACAAACACTTACAGACGCAGAAGACGTCTCCACT
>JBGUGY010000181.1:0-3736 GCA_045111775.1 Bacteroidaceae bacterium
TAAGACCTCGGTCGGTGATGATGAACACAGGCAGAGCGACAGAGATAGCGTAGATTGCAGCCGAAATATAGTCGTTGAAGTTCTCGACGTTAAGCGAGAATAGAACGAACAATGCCACAGCACCAGCGATGCAGCCCCAAAGACGGATAGGAGAGTTCTTCGCATCCTCGTCAACGTGCATCTCGGCAGCCTTCTCTGCTGCCTCTGCGTCCTTCTGGTGGCGAAGTTCGCTCTTTGAAGGAGCAAGACCGATAGCCAAGCCCTCAGGAGTGTTAAGATACTTGTCCTTACCGATAACGAACACAACGATTGATACAATCATAGCAACGCCAGCGCAGAAGAATCCCCACTTGAACGCACCCGGATTGAACCAGTTACCGTCGCTTGCCAACGAACCGCAGATAAGCGGAGCGATGAGCGCACCGGTATTGATACCCATGTAGAATATTGTAAAGGCAGAGTCCTTGCGATGGTCTGTTGGCTCGTAAAGGTCGCCCACCATTGTGCTGATATTTGGTTTGAAGAAGCCGTTACCGATGATGAGGGCAGCCAGACCGGCAAACATCAGCCACAAAGAGAAACTGTTGTCGATAGTTGGGTCGATTGCACCGCCATCTGTTGTGATGCTCTGCTTTACGAAGCATGCCGATGCGAACATCAGGAACTGACCGAGAGCCATCACCATTCCGCCGAAGATGATACTTCTGCGGTTACCCCAATAGCGGTCGGCAATGTATCCGCCAAGCAGCGGAGTAAGGTAAACAAGTCCGGTGTACGAACCGTAAATCTGACTTGCGTCTGCGCTGTTAAAGAAGGCAGCCACAAGGTAAAGTACAAATAGGGCGCGCATTCCGTAGTAAGAGAAGCGCTCGGCCATCTCTGTTACAAACAACAGGTAGAGACCATTTGGATGTCCATTTTTTGCCATATAATCTAATCTTTCTATTTTATTATAATCATGTTGTGTTTTATTTCTTCAGCCATTTGTCGAGCCAGCCGAAGAATGTGCGCTGCCACAGAACGCCGTTCTGTGGTTTCAGAACCCAGTGGTTCTCGTCGGGGAAGAGCAGAAGCTGAGCCGGAATGCCGCGCAGCTTAGCCGCGTTGAAGGCTGCCATGCCCTGCGATGCAAGAATGCGGTAATCCTTCTCGCCGTGGATGCAGAGGATAGGAGTGTCCCACTTGTCAACGAAGAGGTGAGGCGACTGGGCGTAGCTTCTCTTTACTGCCTCGCTGTCCTTACGCCAGAATGCGCCACCCAAATCCCAGTTTGTAAACCAGAGTTCCTCAGTCTCAAGATATTGCTGCTCCATGTTGAAGAAGCCGTCGTGTGCAATAAACGCCTTGAATCGCTTGTTGTGATGACCAGCCAGCCAGTAAGCCGAGAATCCGCCGAAGCTTGCGCCAACACAGCCCAGTCTGTCCTTGTCAACATACGATTCCTTGCAAAGGTCGTCGATGGCAGTAAGATAGTCGTTCATGCAGTTGCCGCCGTAGTTTGTGCTGATTTCTTCGAGCCACTCCATTCCGAAGCCCGGCAGACCGCGACGGTTTGGCGCGATTACGATGTAGCCGTTTGCCGCCATTATCTGGAAGTTCCAACGGTAGCTCCAGAACTGGCTCACAGGACTTTGCGGACCGCCCTCGCAGAACAGCAGCGTAGGATATTTCTTTGTGCTGTCGAAGTCGGCAGGGTAGATAACCCAGCTGTGAAGCTGCTTGCCGTCTACTGTCTCGACCCATCTTGGCTTTACATCGCCAATCTTCAGCTGCGACATAATATGGTCGTTCTCGCGCGAAACCTGAGTCATCTTGCCCTTGGCATCAATCCAGAACAGTTCAGTAGGGTTCTTCATGCTCTGCTGCTTGCACAAGTAGCGTTTGCCCACGCTCTTTACCGAGTTCAGGTCGAACTGACCGTCGGTTATCTTCTTTACGTTTCCCTTCAAGTCGGTAGTGTAAAGCATTGTGCATCCGTGCCATACGCCGGTAAAGCACAGACCCTTGTTGCCCGGCAGCCAAGCAAAGTTATCAACTCCGCTCTCGAATTTCTCGGTAACGTAGCTCTTCTTGCCTGTTGCTATCTCGTAGACACACAGTCTGTTGCGGTCGCTTTCATAACCGTTTCGAGCCATGCTGAGCCATGCAACGTACTTGCCGTCGGCACTAAACTGCGGATTTGTGTCGTAGCCCATGTTAAGGTCGCCCTGAGCGTTTACCTTCTGGTCCTTCATCGAGATTGTTGGGTCGATTTCTGGCTCGGTGTATCCTGCCGGCTTGCATAGGTTTGTAATCTGTCCCTTTGCCGTGTCGTACAGATAGATGTCTGAATCGGTAGAGATGCTGTATGCCAAGCCAGTCTTCTTGCGGCAAGTGTAGGCAATCTTTCTCGAATCAGGACTCCAAGCCAGCTGCTCAATTCCGCCGAAAGGCTTCATCGGACATTCAAACTGCTCGTCTTGCAGAATGTCGCTGGCATCGTGAATCTTGCCGTCTGTTACGTCGGCTATGAATGGGTGAGGGATTGACGCTACTGTCTCGTCCCAATGGCGGTACATTAGGTCGTCTATCACCATACCGCTTGCCTTTTCAAGGTCTGGGTAGATGTCGGCGGTAGATTTTCCGTATTTAACCTCTTTTATCAGAATGATTTTTGTCTCGTCTGGCGAGAAGATGAAGCCCTCAACATCGTCTGGTTCGTTAGACATCTGCTGCTTGTTGCTTCCGTCGGTATTCATAGACCAGACCTGAAGTTTTCGGTTTGTTCCGACAGAAAGGAAGGCGATGCGCGTGCCGTTCTGAATGAAGACTGGGTCGCTCTCGCTCATAGCCGATTTTGTCAGTTGCTTAACGTCCGAGCCGTCGAGTTTCATGGTTTTGATGACGTGCTGGCTTTTGTTCCTCTCAACACTATAGTAAGTCACGTCCTCGACAATGAGCCCAGCCTTTTCCGACACGTCGTACGAGCCGATGCGTCCCATAGCCCAAAGCACCTCGGGAGTCATCAGACCGTCGGCAACCTTAATGTCCTTTGCTTTCATTGCTGTCAATAATGGCTGTCTTTTCTTCGCGCCGTCGTGCTGTGCCATGGCACCAATTACAAGGCCGCCAAGAAGGACTGTTAGAGTTAATTTTTTATACATATTTATACGTTATAGTACCAAAAATACACACAACCTTAATAGATTGGCTCTACAAGGTTGTGTGTAACATGTATTATTTACTTTCTGTTGTTTTGCTGCATTCTCTGCTGCTCCTGCAGTTGCTCCTGCATAGCCTGAAGGCGTGCCATCATGCCGCTCTGCTTCTTAGGGTTGTTTTGGTTCTCCTTGTAGTACTTCTCAAGTTTTGCCAAAAGCTTCTCGTCGTTTGTTGTCTTGCGCAGAACCCAAGTGATGAGTACGCTGAACAGCAATGAGATGAAGTAGTAGTAGCTAAGACCGGCAGAGTAGTCGTTGAACCAGAAGAAGAACATCACAGGCATGATGTACATCATCCATTTCATCATCTTCATCTGCTCGTTCTGTCCTGGCATGTTCGACTGCATCTTCATCTGTACCGATGTGTAGATGAGGTTACTTGCGCTGAACTGTATGCAGAAGAGGCTCAGGTGGTCGCCGATACCGATGATATGGAAGCCCCAGTTTACAACGTCGTCGTATGTTGAGAGGTCGTCAGCCCACAAGAAACTCTCGCCGCGCAGCTCGATGGCGTTAGGTACGAAGTTGAACATCGC
>JBGUGY010000182.1:0-3542 GCA_045111775.1 Bacteroidaceae bacterium
GAAGTACTATGCGCTGCTTGTTTGACTGCGCACGAGCAATAATGCTTTCAATTAATGCCATAATATATATGTATTTTTTGTTAATTAAATATTTCGCGGTCGAAAAAAATCATTTGCAAAAATATATAATTTTGCTAAACAAAGATAGCAAAATCGGTAAATATTTGTAAAAAATATTCCGAAATAGTGAACGCACACTATTTAACGCGCAGCCTCTTTTTGCCGATATTAAAAAGTGAATAGGATATTCGGTATTTATAAACAAAGAGGCGGCGCTCTGCCAAATGTTCTGCTGCCGCCGTTAAAAACCGTGCGAAACGAATATTTTCTCAATTTTTGTTGCTATATTTGCAACTTACTATTCCGCTGCGGAATAAATGCTTAAACATAAAATGTTTTTTACTAAATGAAGGAATTCGTAATATCTGAGGCACAGGCCGAAACTGCAATTCTTGTTGGTCTTATAACGCAAAAACAGGACGAACGCAAAACAAAGGAGTATCTTGATGAGCTTGAATTTCTGGCAGATACTGCCGGCGCTGTTACTGTAAAGCGTTTCACTCAGCGTTGCGATGGCCCGAGTGCCGTTACATATCTTGGCAAGGGTAAGCTTGAGGAAATTCGCGACTACATAAAGATGGAGGAAGATGCCGAGCGACCAATAGGTATGGTCATCTTCGATGATGAACTCAGCGCGAAGCAGATTCGCAACATCGAGCAGGTGCTGCAAGTCAAGATTCTCGACCGCACATCGCTAATCCTCGACATCTTTGCAATGCGTGCCCAGACTGCAAACGCCAAGACGCAGGTCGAACTGGCGCAGTACAAATATATGCTTCCGCGACTAACCCGTCTGTGGACTCACCTTGAACGTCAGGGAGGTGGCTCTGGCTCGGGTGGCGGAAAAGGCTCGGTAGGACTGCGTGGTCCGGGTGAGACTCAGCTGGAGATGGACCGCCGTATCATCCTTAACCGTATGTCGCTGCTGAAGAGCCGACTGGCTGAGATTGACCAGCAGAAGACAACCCAGCGAAGCAACCGCGGACGAATGGTGCGCGTGGCTCTGGTGGGATATACCAACGTGGGCAAGAGCACGCTCATGACTCTGCTGAGCAAGAGCGAGGTCTTTGCCGAAAACAAACTGTTTGCAACCCTCGACACAACGGTGCGAAAGGTGGTTGTAGAGAATCTGCCGTTCCTTCTGAGCGATACCGTCGGATTCATCCGCAAGTTGCCGACCGATTTGGTTGATTCGTTCAAAAGTACGCTCGACGAGGTGCGCGAGGCTGACCTTCTGCTGCACGTCGTAGACATCTCTCATCCCGATTTCGAAGACCAGATAAATGTCGTTGAAAAGACTCTCGCCGACCTTAAGTGCGCCGACAAGCCAACGATGATTATCTTCAACAAAGTCGATGCCTACACTTATGTGGCAAAGGACGAGGACGACCTCACTCCGCGCACAAAGGAGAATATTCCGCTCGACGAACTGATGAACACCTGGATGGCAAAGCTTAACGAGAACTGCATCTTCATCTCGGCTAAGAACAAGACTAATTACGACGAACTCAGAAAGATAATTTACAATAAGGTTCGCGAACTTCATGTTCAGAAGTATCCGTACAACGATTTTCTGTACCCGAAACTCGACGAACTGACATCCGAAGAATAGTTATGAGAAACCTAACAGAGGCTGAAATCGCCGCCCTTGAGCATAACGGCTGCGTTGCCGACGACTGGAACAATGTTAAGGTGTCCGACTCGTTTGGCGCGGCAGAAAGTCGTATTCGCAATGTCGAGTTCTTCGGATGCGTTAATCTGGGCTGTTTCGATGCCGATGTCGAGACCGATGGCGGCGCGGTGCGAAAATCTGGTATCTTCAATGCCAGCCTCGAAAACGTGACCGTCGGCGACAATGCCTACATCCGAAATGTCGGCATTATCCGCTCGCAGAAATCGGCTCGTACGGCTTGGGGCAGAAAGATTGCCGTTCTGTGCGAGTCGGGTGACGATAACGTGGTACTTCATCCTTGCCTCTCGGCTCAGGAGGCAGCCATAATGGTCGGACATTCCGATGGGATGCAAGATTATATGACAGGCATCGCGGAAGAGGGCAGCCATTCGCTCGACGAGTTTGCACATATCGGCAGCAACGCTGTGATTATCAGCGTGAAAACTATAGTAAACTCGAATATAGGCGACGGAACAAAGATTGTAAACGCTACTCGCATCGAAGGCTGCGAGATTTCAGGCGGTGCAGAGATTGGCGACAATGTAATATGCCGAAACAGCATCGTCTGCCGTTCGGCTTCTGTTCAGTCTGGCGCAACCGTAGACAGCTGCTTTGTCGGCGAGGCGGTCGAGATTTCTTCGTACTTCTCGGCAACAAATTCCCTGTTCTTTGCCAACAGCATCATGAGCAATGGCGAGGCTTGTGCCGCCTTCTGCGGACCGTTCAGCGTGAGCCATCACCGCTCGTCGCTGCTTATCGGCGGAATGTATTCGTTCTACAATGCCGGCTCGGGAACAAACTACAGCAATCATGCCTACAAGAGCGGTGCCGTGCACTACGGATTCATGCGCCGTGGAGCCAAGACGGCATCGGGTGCACACATCCTTTTGCCAGCCGAGATTCCGCCGTTCACAATGGTTATGGGCAAGGTTACCAACCATCCGCAGTTGGCTGATTTCGCCTTCTCGTATCTCATAGCCGATGCCGACAGACTATGGCTCGTGCCGGGCATCAACTTTGCAACCCTTGGCACTTACCGCGATGTGAACAAGTGGAAAAAACGCGACGGCCGCATCGGAAACAAGGGCATCGACCATATCGAGTACGATTTTCTTCATCCTTACATCTTGCAGAAGGTGATGCGTGCATCTGCCAAACTGAAGGAGTGGGAGAGGGCTTGCGCGGGCGATGTATATGCCATCGACGGCAAGACGAGCATCAGGCGAAGCGCGATTCTGAAAGGCATAAAATTTTACGACTGCGTGCTGAAGATGGGCTTCGGCTTGTATCAGAATATCGACAGACTGAAAGATGTATGTGCATCGGCTGATTCAGTTGAGTGGGCTGATGTTCAGGGATTGTTCTTGCCAGCCGAATGTGTAGATGCGATTGCTAAGACTGTCAAGAATTCTCAGGAGATGAAAAATCTTGTAAATCAGGCTAAAGACGAAAGCAAAGCAGTTGCCGACAGTTGGATGGCATCGGCAATGGCGCGTTTCTACAACGTGGCTAAAGTTGATGAGGAAACGGCCGAGATGGCAAAGCACGATGCTCTTGAGGCACGCTCAAAATGGATTGAATTGATAAAGGAAGATGCCAAAAAGGAGGCTGCCTTGGGCGATATCCCGTCAAGTACCCTCGAAGCAACTTTGGCAAGCATAAAATGACGGCTTATTATTTGTTGGAATAAAAAATTAAATTATAACTTTGCGCAAAGCAATTAAATAAACAAACGTAAAAATATGGCTAATATACCAGAATTCAAGTACGCTCCTATGTTCCAGATGGGCAAGGACGATACTGAGTATCG
>JBGUGY010000183.1:0-5576 GCA_045111775.1 Bacteroidaceae bacterium
AAACGCTCGTCGTGTTGTATTCAGCTATTTGCAGGACAAGTTTGCAGTAACTGAGTTGTTCAGAGTGATTTCAGCAAAGGTTGCTGACCGTCCAGGTGGTTACACTCGCATCATCAAGACTGGTCTTCGTAAGGATGATGCTGCTGCAATGTGCTTCATCGAGCTCGTTGACTTCGATGAGAACATGGCAAAGACTGCTGCTAAGAAGACTCGTACTCGTCGTTCTAAGAAGAGTAACACAGCAGTAGAGGCTGAGGCTCCTGCAACAGAGGCTGTTGAAGCTACTGAAGAGGCTCCTAAGGCTGAATAATTGTTATATTCTATATTCTATATAAAGGCTGTTCTGAGAAGGACAGCCTTTTTTGTTTCTGTATTTGTTTGTTGATTGCTTCTTGTAAGGCTCAGAAATGACTTGTTTAGCCCTTTTGTTGCATTTCGGACATTCTTCATCTTCGTGGAAAAATAGAGTGCTTATTTGCCCTTTTGAGGGAATGTTGTAAATTTGCAGATAAACACCAATCAATAAACAAATGAGAAGTAAATTATTTCTAATTCTATTGTTCGCAACGCTGTTTGCTTGTGCACAAAAGCAAAAATACGTTTCTCTTATTGAGAGTTGTGAATATAATGAGGCTGTGAATCGTACCGAATATATGCGATTTCCTTACGAGAAAGCCTATATTGACGGTAAATGGACAAAAACGAAGTATCTGCATAGCAGCAGACAGCAGTTTTTTGTAAGTGAGGATTCGGTAGCCTTGGCTATTGCCTTTTGTGATATAAAGGGGTTTGACTTTAACAAGAAACCGCGTAAAAAGGGATTCGAGTTTCTGAAGGCTCATTATGATTGGGATACCGAATATTGGCTCGCTTCGGGAAATGGCATGAAACTTGAACTTATAGAATCTGACAGCATTGAGAAATATATCGTATACAGACTCTATAATGATAATAATGTAGATAATTATTTCTTGACATCAGAGCATAACGGCATTTTTGCGATGTATTCGGTTGGTTCTAAGTGGAGCCGCGAGAAGATTGTCGCTTTTCTGAAGAAAGTCCGCAATTCGAATTTTGAATAGAAGGCTATCTTCTGTTCTCTTTTATGCTCGACGAAAAATTAGGCATGAATGAGCCTTCTTCTACGCCCCAGTCTAACTCTGGTACTTCGATAGGCGAATCGTCCCTGTATGGTACCACAATTTCCTTGTAGACCGATACCTCGACAAGTGCAATGCCCGAGCGTATGATGTCGAGTTCCTTGGCTGCTGCCCACGACAGGTCAATCATCAGTCGTTTTGAGTGCGGACCGCGGTCTGTTACCTTTACGATAACTTCCTTGTCGTTTTTAGGGTTTCTGACCTTCAGGTATGTGCCCAGCGGATAGGTCAGGTGAGCGCACGTCATGCTGTCTTTGTTGTAGCGCGTGCCGTCGCTTACTCTGCGCCCGTGCAGCTTGTTTGAGTAGTACGACGCCTTTCCCGTTGTGATGTCTTGTGCATGTAGCGTTAAGCATGAAAAAAGCATAAGACACAACACGTATATTTTACTTATATTCTTCATTAAGTGACATTTTTTCTTACATACGCATTTACAAAGATAGTAAAAATGTGTGATGTAAGCAAAAATCGCTTTTGAAAAGTGTTTTTGCACTTATGCGCCTAGAAGTGCTTTTTCTCCGTAAAAATGAAGGCTGCCGGTATGAAAACATACCAGCAGCCTTTTATTTCAAAAATCAAAAACTTATGATTATGTCTCGTTATTAAACGATACCCTGAGCCATCATTGCCTTTGCAACCTTCATGAAGCCTGCAACGTTAGCACCCTTAACGTAGTTAACGTAGCCGTTAGCCTCAGTACCGTACTTAACGCAGTTCTCGTGGATATCATCCATGATGCGGTGTAGGTAGTTGTCAACTTCCTCAGATGTCCAACGAAGACGCTCTGAGTTCTGTGACATCTCAAGACCTGATACAGATACACCACCAGCATTAGCAGCCTTACCTGGAGCGTAAAGAATCTTAGCATCCTGGAATACCTTGATAGCCTCTGGAGTAGAAGGCATGTTAGCACCCTCAGATACTGCGAATACGCCGTTAGCGATAAGCTTCTGTGCATCCTCGCCGTTGATTTCGTTCTGAGTAGCAGAAGGAAGAGCGATGTCAGCCTTCTCGCCCCAAGGACGAGCGCCCTCTACATACTTGCAACCATACTTCTCAGCATATTCCTTGATACGGCCACGCTGTACGTTCTTAAGATCCATAACGAAGTCGAGCTTCTCGCGAGTGATACCATCTGGATCGTAGATGTAACCGTTAGAGTCAGACAAAGTAACAACCTTTGCACCAAGCTGGATAAGCTTCTCAGTAGTGTACTGAGCAACGTTACCTGAACCAGAAACAAGAACAGTCTTGCCCTTGATGTCGATGTTCTTAGTCTTAAGCATGTTAAGCAAGAAGTATACGTTTCCATAACCTGTAGCCTCAGGACGGATAAGAGAACCGCCGAACTCAAGACCCTTACCAGTAAGCATACCTGTGAACTGGTGAGTAAGCTTCTTGTACATACCGAACATGTAGCCAACCTCGCGGCCACCAACACCTATATCACCTGCAGGTACGTCCTCGTCAGCACCTACGTGACGGTAAAGCTCAGTCATGAAAGCCTGGCAGAAACGCATAACCTCAGCGTCTGACTTGCCACGTGGAGAGAAGTCTGAACCACCCTTAGCACCACCCATTGGGAGAGTTGTAAGAGAGTTCTTGAAAGTCTGCTCGAAAGCAAGGAACTTAAGGATACCAAGGTTTACAGAACGGTGGAAACGGATACCGCCTTTGTATGGGCCGATAACGTTGTTGTGCTGGATACGGTAACCCATGTTAGTCTGTACGTTACCCTTGTCGTCAACCCATGAAACACGGAACTCGATTACGCGATCTGGAATACAGAGACGCTCAATGAGGTTAGCACGCTCAAATTCTGGGTGCTTGTTGTACTCTTCTTCGATTGTAGGAAGTACCTGAGATACAGCCTGGATGTACTCTGGCTCATTTGGGAAGCGTCTTTTCAGATCTTCCACTACCTGATTTGCGTTCATAATGAATTTTTCTTTTATTGGTTGTTTAAAAATTTCCGTATTATCAAACAATAGAATAAAACTATTTTCTTGTTTGCGTTGCAAATATACTACTAAAATTTATTCAAACAAACCTTTTTGCTAACAAATCGATAGTTTTAACAAATATTTTTATAAAAAAAGGCATTTATGCATATAAAAACCATAATTTTTCATATAAAAATACAAAACAGTTCGGTTTTTTATTGTTTGGCAGTCTGTTTTGTGCTTTTTCTGACCTTAATATATAATGTGTAACGTATTCTTGCATAAATTTTAGTTATGACGATGTTCAGTCCGTTATCTCGTTCGAACATAAAAACGGAGAGTTCGGAACGAGAAATCCATTAGAAAACCGGAAATAAAAAAAAAGTTTTCGAAAACTTTAACATATCGGAAAAGTTTTCTATCTTTGCAGCGTTATTTTTAAGTTTTAATGAATAGAATAGCATTTTAATGGAAGAAAAGGATTCAAAGAGAGAGGAACTGAGGGGGAGGATTCTGAGAGTTTCGATTGAAGCATTTGCAAAAGATGGTATCAAGCCCGTGACGATGGACAAGATAGCATCTTCTCTTTGTATCAGTAAGCGAACTCTGTACGAGGTGTATGAGGACAAGGAGGCGTTGCTCGAGGACTGCTTCCGTCTTCTGAAGAGTGAGAAGCAGGCTCGTCTGAAAAGTATGTACGAGAACTGTGACAATGTTCTGACATTCCTTTACGAACTTTACAAGATGCACATGAGCGAGATTCAGACTGTGAATCCGCGACTGTACGACGACATTGTAAAGTATCCAAAGTTGCAGGAGATGATAAAGTGCGAGTCGGCTGAGCGTAACAAGACCGCCGACCAGTTCTTTGCTCGCGGAGTTGAGCAGGGCTTGTTCCTTCCGGATATAAATTACGAACTCTTGCGCTTGGTAAACGAGGTCGTTCACGAAGGATTTATGAAGGACAACTCGAAACTGAAGGAGTTCTCGATGGAGGAATCGTTCCGTACGATGTTTTTTATAAACGTCAGAGGTATCTGTACGGAAAAAGGACGAATGTTATTCGACAGCTTGTTTTTAAATAAATAAAGGTAAAATTAGATTTTAATGAAAAGTAGAATGTTTTTTTCAGTAGGCCGAAACTGGTTGCTGGCTTTGTGCGCCGTAGGCTCGCAGGTGGCGAACGCAGAGACGGTGCAGCTCAACCTCGAAAAGGCTATTGAGTATGCGGTAAAGCAGAATCCGTCGGTAAGGATTGCGAATCAGGACATTGAACTGAAGAAACTCGCCGACAAGGAGACAACCGAGGGACTTTACCCGACTCTCGACTTCACGGGCAGTTTTACTCACAACTTCAAGGTTCAGACAATTCACATGATGGATAAAGACATCAAGATGGGTTCGCCTAACACAGTGAATGCTGGTCTGGCACTTAACATCCCAGTTTACTCACCTGCGCTTTACAAGACTATGAAGCTCACCAAGGCAGACATCAGTCTGGCTGTCGAGGCTTCGCGCTCTTCTAAGCTCGACCTTATAAAGCAGGTATCAAAGGCTTATTATCAGCTTCTTCTGGCTCAGGACAGCTACGAGGTGCTTGCTGCAAGCTACTCGGTTGCCGAGCAGAACTACAAGGTTATAAGCGACAAGTTTGACCAAGGCAGAGTGAGCGAGTATGACAAGATAAGCGCCGAGGTTCAGGCACGCAACATAAAGCCTCAGATGGTATCGGCAAAGAATTCCATAGCCCTTGCCAAGCTTCAGCTTAAGGTGCTGATGGGTATGGACGGCGATGTTGAGATTGAGGTTAACGACAAGCTCGAGAACTACGAGGCTCAGCTTAAGGACCAGATTCAGATGTCATCGCTCTCGCTCGAGGATAACACGACACTCCGCCAGCTCGACCTAAACCAGCAGATGCTTAACCACAATCTGGCAATTTCTAAGACAAGCTTCCTGCCTACCGTTTCGTTGTCTGGTGCATATCTCTACACAAGTATGTCCGACAACTGGAATCTGTTTAAGTACAAGTACAACCCATACGTTTACGCAACTCTCAACGTAACAATTCCAATCTTCCGCGCAAAGAACTGGACTTCTTTGAAGAAGGTTAAGATGCAGCAGAGAGAGCTCGCGCTGAACAGAACAAATGCCGAGCGACAGATAAACATGCAGGTTCAGACTTATCTCGACAACATGTCGGCAAGTCAGGAGCAGGTTGAGTCTAACAAGGAGGCTGTTGTAAAGTCAGAGAAGGCCCGCACCATTGCCGAGAAGAGATACGAGGTAGGAAAGGGAACGATTCTCGAACTCAACTCGTCGGTTGTAGACGTAACTTCAGCCAAGCTTACCTACAAGCAGTCAATCTACGATTATCTTTCAGCTCGTACCGACCTTAACTATGTGCTTGGACATGAAAGCAAGTATCTTGGAATGGAGCCTGAGGATGACGGCTCTGTGCTGAAGGCAAAGA
>JBGUGY010000184.1:0-3258 GCA_045111775.1 Bacteroidaceae bacterium
CAACGGATTGTCATCAGATTCAATCGAGGCTTTGAAAGGCAAGCGCGGTGAGGACGTTGTTAATGCCGATGTTGCAGGACAAGGATACGAGGCTACCATTGCAGAAACAAACCGTGAAATTGAAATAAAGTAACATCATTCTATTGTGAAGGTGATGAAAAATATGCGTAAGAAAAAGATTGTTGTAGTTGGAACTAGAGGTGTTCCCAATATCATGGGAGGTGTGGAAACTCACTGCGAAGAGTTGTTTCCGCGTCTTGCTGCAATGGGATATGACATAATTGTTTTTCGTCGCAGTGCTTATGTAGACAGCGATGTTGATGCGGCATCTGGAGTAAAACTCCATATTTGGAAGGGCATTCGTTTAATTGACCTGAAATCGCCAAAGGCTAAGGCTTTTGAAGCTATAATTCATACAATTAAAGCCGTCTGTGTGGCGAGGTGGATTGGTGCAGATGTCGTTCATGTTCATGCCGTCGGTCCAGCACTTGTTGTTCCATTTGCCAGACTATTGGGTTTGAAAGTAGTGTTTACTCATCACGGACCTGATTATGATCGCGACAAATGGTGTGCTGCTGCGAAGTTCGTTCTTCGCATGGGACAGTTCTTCGGATGTCTCTGTGCCAATCGCGTTATCGTGATATCCGAAGTGATAAAACAGTTGATAGCCGATTCTTGCGGACGTAGAAAACGTGTGCATTTAATTTATAATGGTGTTCCTGAACCCGAAATATGTCATAATGCGGAATATTTCCGTTCATTAGGCATCGAAGAAGGTAACTATATTTTGGGAATGTGCCGTTTTGTTCCAGAGAAACATCTGCACGACCTTGTTCGCGCATATTCGATAGCACGCGAGAGATTCGGAAAATCAAATAATAATGATATTCAGAGTTTTCCGCGTCTTGTACTCGCTGGAGATTCTGATTTCGACGATGATTATTCTCGTAATCTGAAAAAAGAAGCCCTCGAGAACGGAGTAGTACTGACAGGATTTGTTCGTGGTGAAAAATTACATTCATTGCTTACAAATGCTAAGTGTTACAGTCTTCCGTCTTCACACGAAGGTTTGCCAATATCTTTGTTGGAGGCTATGAGTTACAGCCTTCCTGTTGTCGTTTCTGCAATTCCTGCAAATCTTGAAATCGGCCTCGATAAAGAATGTTATCATAATGTTGGTGATGTGGAAGTTCTTGCTGATAAGTTATTCGATATAGCAACAAAGCCACTTGTGCGTGTAAAGTATAATTTGGAGAAGTATAATTGGGATAACATAGCAAGTCAGGTAAGTGAAGTGTACGAACTTTTGTGATTTTTTTTCATAAAAAGACATATTGGATTTCATTTATTGATTATTTTTGCATCCATTATGCATAGCATGATAAATGCTTATGCAATGAAAAATCACTTTTTTGTTTGATTTTAAGAAATAATACAATGAACAAGCATAGATTGGCAATCGTTGTGCCATGCTACAAGGAAGAGTTGGTGCTTCACGAAACAACACAGCGCCTTACTGCCGTGCTGGACGGTTTGGTTAAGGACGAGCTGGTTGCAACAAACAGTTACATTCTTTATGTAAACGACGGCAGTACCGACAATACTTGGAGCATCATCAGCGAGTTGCACGAGGCTAACAAGTATGTTAATGGCGTAAATCTGGCAGGAAACGTGGGACATCAGAACGCCCTCGTTGCCGGACTGTCTAGTGCCGTCGAAAACTGCGACATGGCAATCTCTATCGATGCCGACCTTCAGGATGATGTGAATGCCATTCGCGAGATGGTAGTTAAATACTACGAGGGCTGCGACATTGTTTACGGCGTTCGCCAGAGCCGTCAGACTGATACATGGTTCAAGCGCACGACAGCCTTGGGCTTCTATTCGCTTATGAAGTCGATGGGCGTGAAATCGGTCTACAACCATGCCGATTACCGTCTGATGAGCCAGAGAGCACTCCGACAGCTTCTGCGTTACAGAGAGCGCAATCTGTTCCTCCGCGGAATGGTTCCGACTATCGGCTACAAAACCGACTGCGTTTATTACGACAGAGCCGAACGCTTTGCCGGCGAGAGCAAGTATCCGCTCAAGAAGATGATAAGTTTCGCCTTCGACGGCATCACCAGTTTTTCGGTCAAGCCGGTTCACATGGTGCTCTACTTCGGAATCGTGTTCTTGGTTGTGGCATTCTCAATCTTCTGCTTCGTAATGTACTCGCTGTTCAGAGGCGACGCCGTTCCGGGATGGACATCTCTGATGCTTTCAGTATGGTTCTGCTCGGGCTGTATTCTCCTCGGACTCGGAATTGTGGGCGAGTATGTAGGCAAGATTTATGTCGAAGTAAAGGACCGTCCTCGCTTTAACATAGAGCGTGTGCTGATGCACGAAGAGTAATACTTTTACAACATAATTGAATGATTTTTGACGCCAAGGTTTCACCGCCTTGGCGTTTTTTTGTGTGTTTTATTTGATTATTTGAACGAATTTCATATATTTGTGAAACATTAATCATAAAAAACGCTAAATTATGGGAAAGGTTTCAGTTTTGGACACATGGTGGGTATCGCTCACTGTAGGTCAGAAAGAGCGCATTGCATCTAAGGCAAACAAGAAAACTACGCTATATCCCGAATGTACAAAGTGGTGGATGAAGCAGGAGAGTGAAAGAAAACAGACAATCCACGACCATTGCGTAGATGTTCACGGGTATCTGCTGCCGGAGTGGACCGACAGAGTAGATGCAACAATGAGTTACTAATTTTTTTGTTTAATTTAATAGAAAAACAAAAAGGCTTCACTTATCAAAAGTGAAGCCTTTTGCGGTGCGTACGGGACTCGAACCCGTGACCCCATGCGTGACAGGCATGTATTCTAACCAGCTGAACTAACGCACCTGAAATCTAATATTTTAAAGGTAAGTTAACTTATGTGGAACCTCTGTTCCCAAAAGCGATGCAAAGATACAAATAAAATTTGAATATACAAATTTTTTGCCGATGAAAATGCACCTGTCTGAAGCTTATTTTCTTGCTGAAAAGCCCTTGGAATGGGCAATCTTGCTAAAAATCAAAAGATTAAATCGTTTGTCTGCTCAAGATAAAAAATGCAGTTTTCCGTCATTATGAATCGTTTTTTCAGAATGGGGCAGAAGTGGCATTGCCCAGTAACCGTGTTTCCGTAGGCTCTGTGTGCTGAAATGATTCGAATATCGTTAAAATATGTCGCCAATGTTGTGGCTGGTGGGGCACTCCTTTAGAG
>JBGUGY010000185.1:0-6506 GCA_045111775.1 Bacteroidaceae bacterium
TGCGAAGACCAGCCCGACAAGTTCGAGAATACATCGGGAATACCTTCTGTTAACTATATCAGAAGTCTTTCTGGCGAGACACAGAACAGAAACGACGAGGAAGACAGAAAATATACTTACGGCGAATTGGTCGAGCAGGCTTCGCCACAAGAGGTTCTCTGCCTTGTCGGAAACAACCTGAAGAGCGTTTACAAGGCTTTCTTCAACGACTGCGAGGTAACGCTCAACACCAGTTACATGGAGGACAAGACGCTTATCCTTACCGTGCCAGAGCAGATTCCTACAAGAGTAACAGACAAACTCTACCTTGTAACAAAGAACAACGATACCGTAAAGTACGACTTTCACGTTATCATCCCTGCTCCTACAATCAACAACATGTCGTGCGAGTATGCCGAGCGAGGCTCTGTTGCCTCTATCAGCGGCAAGTACTTGATTAACGACCCAAGCTTCCCGCTTGCTGTTAAGTTTACCGACAAGAACGGAAACCAAGTGAATGCCGACATCAAGAAAATAGCCGAGGACTACACATCTGTAGACTTTGTTGTTCCTGAAGATGCAGCCGAAGGTTCGATTGTTATTTCTTCAATCTATGGCGACACAAAGGCTTCGTTCAACTATATGGATTCGCGTGGCATGCTGTTCGACTTTGACGGAAAGACAGGCATGGGCAACCATGGATGGCACAGCCGTACAATCAAATCCGATGAGACATCGCTCTGCGGCAACTTCCTGCAACTTGGCGAGAATGGCGCAACCTTGTCGGAAGACGCAGGCTGGGACGACGCCAACTTCTCGTTCGAGTAGTGGGCTGGCTCATGGGAGACTCCACAGAACATCACATCGGGCGACGGTATTGCCCTGTTCAATCTTGCCGACTTCAAGGACAGCAAGAACAAGGCTCTGAAGTTCGAGATGTACATTCCAAGCAGCAATCCTTGGCAGGCAGGTGCAATGCAACTCTGCTTCCAGCCGATTGAACAGGTTACAATCTCGGGCTATGCAGTAGAAGGCTATGACAATGTAGCTGCTGCCAACATGTACGTATTCAACGGCGAAGGAACTGGCGGCGACTGGGCTAAAGGCAACTGGGGACGCGGAATGTACCGACCTTGGACTGAAACCGGAAAATTCGACACCGGCGACAAGTGGATTACAGTTACAATCCCTCTAACAAGCCTCATCTACGACCGCACCGGAGCAGTTACATCAAACACGCCAAGCAAGGAAACAGACTTTGCAAGCTTTACAATGTTTGTAATGGGCGGCGGCATAACGGGTACTGAATGTAGCCCTATAATTAAAGTCGACAACATTCGTGTTGTTCCTATCAAATAACTAAGACATGCTGATTATGAACAAGATATTTAAAATAGCATCTTTCATGCTGCTTACCCTTACATTCACGGGCTTGCAGTCATGTAACAACGATGACTACTGCACATATCAGTACGACGCAGGCATCGTTAAACTAAACGCATACGGCCCTAACCCTGTTATCCGAGGCGGACAACTCCGCTTTGTGGGTAGCAACCTCGACCGCATCACAAAGGTCGAGATTCCGGGAGTAAGCCCAATAACCAACATCGAGGTTGTAAAGAAAGGCACGGAGAGCGAGATTCGCGTAACCGTTCCAAAGGACGGTCCTGAAATTGGCTTCGTAACCCTTACAGACAATACCGATGCCAAGTACACAACTAAAACGAAACTCGAATACACCGAAAACATCGAGTTCGAGAAGTTTGCACCTGCAACGGCAATGCCGGGCGAAGAGATAACCATCAGCGGCGACTATCTGAACAACGTTCACATGGTTGAATTTGCCGAGAATGTCTACGTTTCGGAAGACGAGTTTACGAAGCACGACAGATACGAAATTAAGGTTGTCGTGCCAGAGGCTGCCCGCACAGGCAAAATCTCGCTTTACGACAAGGACATCACAAAGCAGGAAGACAGCAATGCTGATGTTTCTTACAACATCATAAAGAGCGAAGAGGCCCTCATAGTCGGAACTCCTGTTGTAGGCAAGATTTCGACTACCCGAAGCGGCTCTGTCGATGCACTCGGCACAGTTACAGCCAAGATGAACGAGACGATTACCGTAAGTGGTGATTACCTAAATCTTGTTTCGAGCTTCAAGTTCGGCGAAAAGGGCGACGGCAACGAAGTATTTGTCGAGGATTACTCGCTCAGCGACGACAGCAAGACTATTTCGTTCACTCTCCCAGCCACCGCTCCCGACGGTGATTTCAGCATTGTCTGCACATCGGGCGTGCTTGTTCCTGTGGGTAAGGTTGTAACCATCATTCCTACTGAATGTGTTGCCTCTCCTGCTCCAGTCAAGGCTGGCGAAACGCTCACAATAAGCGGTAAAGACCTTGATGTTGTAAGCGCAGTAAGTATGCTTAACATAAGCAACGAACCTGTTGAGGCTACCTTCAAGTACGAGAACGGAAAGATTGCCATCAACCCTGTTCCTGAGAAAGCCGTAGAGGGCAATTTGACTCTGCACATGGCTAACGGAAACAGCGTTGCCGTTCCGTTCACCCTGGTTAAGTCTGCCGTAACATCGTACAGCACAAACAGCGTGAGCGCAGGAGGCGTACTCTCTATCAACGGTACAAACCTCGACCTTGTAAAGAAGGTTACGTTCAACGGCAGCGAGAATCCTGTTGATGTAACAGCCGAGAGCAACGGAACGGTCATTAACCTTACTGTTCCTATGGATTCGAAGACTGGAGCACCTACATTAACACTTGCCAACGGAACAACCGTTGAGTGCCCAAGCATCAGCATCGTCGAAGCTGTATTCTGCTATGCAACCGAACTTCCGGGCGAGGATGCCGAGAATAAGGCTGGCGAGACTCTCACAATAAAGGCTAAGAACATCGACAAACTGACATCTATCGAGATTAACGGCGAAAAGTGCCAGTACGTTGTATCTAAAGACCAGATTATCATCGGTATTCCTGAGAATGCTTCGGCACAGTCTACAATGAAGCTGATTTCTTCGAACGGTGAGATTTCTTACAACATTGCCGTAATTCCTAACACCGAGCGCACAACGGTGCTCTGGAACAAAGGTCCTGTAATGCTTACATGGGACGCACAAGGTCAGATTTACATCTCAGACAGTTTCTTCAAAGACATTGCCGAAGGTACTATTCTGCATCTGTACATCACTCAGACCGAGAACTGGGGACAGATTCAGCTTAACAACGGTAGCTGGAGCCAGATTCCGACAGCCGAGTGGACAAACAACGGCGCAATGGGATATGTTACAACAAGCAACATAAACGATGCAAGCGTAACATGCGTCGACATCACCCTTACAAAGGAGGTTCTCGACAACATAAGAGCCAATGCTGCAAACGGAAACGCGCTCATCTTCCAAGGTCAGGACATAATTCTGAACAAGGTTACAATGACCGAGCACATCAGCCTCGAAACTACAATCTGGAAGGGTGAAAAGGCTCTGGACTGGAGCGACGGAAACAGAGTATGTCTGCCAGCATCTGTCTTCGAGACAGCCAAGCCTAAGCAGAAACTGCGCTTCTACTATACATTCAACACTAACGCTTGGGGTTGTATGCAGTTCTTCGATGCCGCATGGGCTGGTCTTGTATTCCCGGGTTACGAAAAGAACCAGATTGATGTTCCTTCAACATATCCGGGTACAGATGCCATAACCGACGGCGTTACTGAGGTTGAACTGACAAGCGATATCATTGCCCAGCTTCTGGCAAGCCGTCAAGATTGCGGAGCAGAGAACGCACAAAACGTATCGCTCATAATACAAGGTTCAAACTGCACAATGAAGAAGGTTACAATCGAATAAAAAGACAGTTACAATGAAAAGAAATATATTTTCAACATCACTCATACTCGCAGCAGCCTTCGGGCTTGCTGCCTGTATGGATACCGATGCCCAATACGACATTCCGCAGGTCGATGCACCTGCACTCGTAAGCACCTATCCGGCATCGGGCGAAACGGTAAGCGCAAACGATGCTGGCGAACTTACACTCACGGTTAAGTACAACAAGCGAGTTTTCTTTGCATCGAGCACATACAACAAGATTCAGTTCTCTGGCGGCACAATAAGCAAGGCTATCGTTTACGGCACAGACAGCGTGCTGACAATAAACGTGAAGGACCTAAAGCCGGGCGCACAATGCAGCGTTACCATTCCGCAGGGACTGGTAACAGGTCCAAACAAAATGGAAGCCGGAGCGGTTACATACTCGTTCAACATCAAAGCTCCAGCACCTCTCGACAAGAATCTTGTCTCTGCCACATCTGCCGAGGCAAAGAAACTGTACGCCTTCCTGAGCGACAACTTCGAAAGCAACACAATATCAGGAGTGATGGCAGACGTTGCCTGGAACAACAAGGAGGCAGAAAAGGTGAATGGCTACATCGGAAAATATCCGGCTATAAACGGATACGACTACATCCATATCCCAGCAAGCGTTGCCGGAGCCGACTGGATTAACTACAACGACATCACTCCGCTGAAGGAATGGAGCGACAACGGCGGTATAGTAACCATTGGCTGGCACTGGTGCGTTCCATCTGTCGAGGTAACAACCGAAAAGGTGCAGCCATCGACAACAGAAACAGCCGTATGGGAAGGCGCAGAGAATATCGGTAACGACTGGAGCAAGAGCGTTGT
Organism: Bacteroidaceae bacterium; assembly: GCA_045111775.1. Lineage (GTDB taxonomy): Bacteria > Bacteroidota > Bacteroidia > Bacteroidales > Bacteroidaceae > Ga6A1. Next base: position 4,676 of record JBGUGY010000185.1, read on the forward strand.
TGTTGCAAGCGACAAGTTTGCAGGCATCTCAGCCGGCACAATAATAAAGATTTATGCCGACCACAACAGCGATGCAACATACTGGCAATTAAAGCCCCTTGACGGTGGTTGGAACGAAATCACAAGCCACAAAGACCTTGTAAACGCATGGGGAGCTATCGACCTTGGCAGCGCAACCGAAACTCAGTTTGCCCTTAACGAGGCTGACGCAAAGAAAATCTCCGAAACAGGACTCGTTGTTATGGGCTACGGCGTTACAGTCAAGAAAGTAAGCATAATACAGGCAGCTGCAAATGCCAAGAAGCGCACACGCGCAGCCGTAAGCATCGCATCGCTTGATGTAAACAAGGACTTCAGCTACAACACAAAGGAATTCTCAATACACAACGCTGTTACCGAGGGCACTTGGGAGAACGCCTTTGTTAAGTACGACCTTGCCAACGCAGCCGGCTACCTCAAGAAGGTTCAGGAGGCTGGAATACCTGTTTTGTGGCGTCCTCTGCACGAGGCTTCTGGCAAATGGTTCTGGTGGGGCATGGGCACTCCAGAAGACTACAAGAAACTGTGGATTATGATGTTCGACTACTTCAAGGCTGAGGGCATCAACAATCTTATCTGGGTTTGGACATCGCAGATTGGAGATGACGACTGGTATCCGGGCGACGGATATGTTGATGTTATCGGCGTAGACATCTACGGCGGCACAACAGCCAACGCAGTAGAGAAATACCAGAAGGTGCGCACGGCTCACAGCAACAAGATTATTACTCTTAGCGAATGTGGTTACAGCGAGTATGAGCCGGCAGGCATCATCCCAACCATAAACGAGCAGATTAGCGCAGGTGCAAAGTGGGCTTGGTTCATGCCTTGGTATAGCATCGACGTTCACGCTCCACAGAGCTGGTGGGAAGCAATAAAAGACGATGCCAACATTCTATGGCGCGGTGACATCAACCTGAAATAATCTCTCTACAAAAATGATTTTATAATGAAAGTGCTGTCTCGATATTGCTGAGGCAGCACTTTTTTCTTTATTTCTTCTTATCCTACTTTTTGGAAATAAGACACCTTTTTCAATTTCAATTGACAATTCTGAATTCTGATTTTTGAATTATGAATTGTCAATTTTCGGGAGGCGAACTACCATCTTGCTTGGATGTATCTTCGACGAACCTTGGACGTACCTTGGACGTACCTTGAATCTATCTTCCTTCTACCTTCCGGCTTGCTTCCATCTTGCTACCTTCTTCCTACCTTCTTCCTACCTTCTTCCTACCTTCTTCCTACCCACCATTTTGCATTTACCAAAAGAACAATCCGCTCCACAATTATTCCATATACACTCTCTATAATTTTGAATTGTCAATTGTCCATTGCCAATTCTAAATTTCAACTCTCAACTACCCCTTTGTTTTCAGAATTGAAACAGGCCGCCATCCGTATGAGGGAAAGCGACCTGAATCATTTGAATAGAAAAAGTTGATTATGGAAATAGTCTCATCTGCGATGATGCTTATGAACCTTGTGGTCCATGTGCTTATCGCAATTATTGCAGTGTCTACAATGTTTATGGAACTTATGGTGCTTGCAAGGCTTCTCTGGCGCAACATATACTGTATGACCAGCTCTTACAACTACAGGTCTTGTTACAACAACTGTACGCACCTCAGGATGTCTCTCGTGGGCTGGCGCCTCTACAACTACCGCCCTTACTCCACCAGCGTTAACTGTAACGTGAATGTCGCTCTTGGCGTTTGCTGTTCCTATGCCTACCATGCTTACTAAAGCAACTGTAGCGATGTATGCAAATGTTTTCATACCTGAAAAGTTT
>JBGUGY010000186.1:0-5472 GCA_045111775.1 Bacteroidaceae bacterium
CATTGAAAGAAAATCTGAAGGAGAACTTTAAATTTCCTGAAGAGATAAAAGGAGCGAATAAAGCAGTATGTAAACTCATTATTGATACAGATGGCTCAATATTTAGATTTCAATATATGAATTCAGTAGATGATCCTACTATAAAAAAAGAAATAGAACGTGTTATTTATGCTATGCCTAAATGGCAACCAGGAATGAATAAGGGTAAAGCCGTAAAAACAGTATATATTTTACAGATATTCTTTGACAAAAAAAAGTATGATAATTGATTGCAATTCCATGCAATCAAAAAAGAAGGAGATTTTATGTTCAAGAAACAATAATAAGAAAGGCGGCTCAAGTTGAACCGCCTTTCGCTATTTTTTTACTTTTTCTTCCTATCTTCGAGGTACTCGTCGCGACCAGCAAACAAATCGCTTCCTACAGCTCCACTTTCGTATAAGAACATTACGGAGTCGTTGTATTCTATGCTTGAATATTCGGAGCGCGACTTTACATGCCTTTTCCATACATCCTTTGGGGTGTTATGCAAAGGAATATCGTATAAATACGTTCCCAAGCCAACCCACTTATACAAGATTTCAACAGATTCGCCTGATTCCATCCGTTGAATATCACATGAATCAGTATAACCCTTTTCCCGACAATACGCCGCAGCCCAACCTTTATTCTTTAACCATATTCCCTTACAGCCCGCTTTCCATATCAGCTTCTTTATCTGCTGCAGTTCCGAGTCGTCCAAACCGATATTGGCACACTCCGCGGAATCGGGAAACCTGTTGTTATACGGATGGAAAAAGTCGTACTCGATACTGAGTTCGCACGAGTCGTTTATGGCTTTCTGGGCATAATCAACAAGTTTTAAGATGTCGTCCTTGTTGTCTTCGTAGTGGTCTTCCATCTCATAGGCAACAGACTTAGGCTTATATTCGGTAAGGAAAAAAGCCACAAAGAACATTACAATATTAAGCAAGTGCAAGCCCAACACTATTTTACGCCACCGATATCTCTCCAAAAGGGTATATATAAAAGACATAAACGCGGCTAAGGCTACGAACAACATCAATGGCAAGAGAACCAACATTACAATAACTACGAAGAAATCATCATAAATAACAGCAAATATGAAGAGAGTAACCAGCAATGTCGGTACAATATTCAGAAGAAATTTCCACATAGAGTTTTATTTTTTCGGTACTTACGAATTACTTTACTGGATTAACCGCCGAGATACTCTTTACGGCAATGCTCGCCTTGTCCGACTGCGGTTTAAGGCAGACAACGAGCGATGTTATATCTTTTGAAATGAGCGGTTTTCCGTAGAGTTGAGGCATGGCGTATGCAAACGTAGGATAGCCGTCGCGCATAGGTTTCAGAGCCTCTTCGCGGAACAGTTCGAACGGAACGGTAATCTGCTCGGCACCTGCGCCCAGTTCTGTCTCGGCGGTGTAGAAGCCTCCGTCGGCAGTGTAAGCCTGCCATTGCAGCGTGATGCCCTCCGAGAGTCGCTCGCACCTTAGTTGCAGAGCCTCGAACGCACGAGGGCGGCAAGCCAGTTTATCGGCTATCTGGAGCAACATTCCGGCAGGACGTTTGTAGTCGGCGGCGTTGTCTATTCCTATCTGAATGGCATCGCGCAGATAGACAAAGCGGCAGCCCTTCTGCCAGCGCATCTGAAAGGCATCGATATCCGTGAGGGCGTTGTACAGTTCGGCAGGAGAATCGGACTTAACCACCTCGGTGCGGCAGACATTGCACGTGCTGAAATCCCATTGGTGCGGGTCTTTGGCTATGGCCGACGGATAAGCCACCGACTTGCCGTCGACTGTTTGCAAAACCACGCTGTACTCAATCACGCCTTCTTCTGCAAGAATATCATTGCCTATGTTTACCGAATATAGGTAAGGACTGCCGACCGATTTCTGCATCTTCAGTCTGAAATTCCGTCCGCCCTTAACCGAGCCGATGAGCCACACTTCCGACAGATTCTGCTGCGAAACCGCGCCTTCGGAATTCTGAAGAGGAAGGGCGATATCCGCCTCGACAGAAAGACTTCTGCCTACCTCGACGGTTTTCGGCGAGCGAATAATGACTTTGGCATCGGTCACGTTGCTTGGGCATTGTTTGAATTCCGCAAGTTTCTGAATATCAGCGTCCGGAATATCTCCGCTGCCCAAAAGCCAACGACCGGGATAAACGCTGAATGTTCTGCCCTCAGCCTTTCCTGCCGAAGCTTCAACGCCGTCGTTAAGCATGAGCGGACGATAAGCAAAGCCATCGCCAAGCGCATCGAGCGCGACGGTTATTGGCAGCCAATGGCTCTGGATTACCGACACGGTGCGCTCTGCCGAGTTGTGGTTGGTAAACGGATTGTCGCACAGCAAGGCATCGGGATAGACTTCGAGAAGCCAGAGTCCGCCGGCAACCTTCTGCAAGAAATATGCACCCGTTCCGCCGTAGCGTACAACCGCGCTGCTGCCCACGCCTGCAACAAACGCAAGACTGTCGGCACAGACAGGCTTCACGGCTCTATCGGCAATGCTGCGAGTGTAGGCAAAAACCGTTGGCGAATTGTAGACCGTAACATCGTTGCGACTGTCTACACTGCAATATCCAAACGTATTGCTCTGCGGAAAATCGGGGAATTTCTGCGACTGACGGCTGTCGGCAAAGACCTTTCCGGCTATGAACATGCTCACCGCCTTCGACGGCGTGAAACAGAGGTTGAGATAGTGCGTGTTGTAGTCGGTATTGACCGGCGCTTCGAAAAACGGATCGTAGGCAAACTGCGTAGCCCATTGAAATCCGGCCTCACGAAAAGAGCGAGCCATTGCCGGATACATGCAGCTGCCCAGCATATCGGCCGCATCGAACTCGTAAACCCATTTCAGTCTGCTGGAAAAACGCTTGTCGTCGGCAAACGGAATGTTGTAGTGCGACACCAGCGGAAGGCAGTTCTCCCTTCGCGCCTCGCCGCTGCACAGTCCCAGCGGATACCACTGCATGGTAAATCCGTCGGCCTTAGAGGCGAGCGTGGCGGAAACCTTTCGCGAGTTCTCGCTGACGTTGTAGAGCACTGGTTTCTTGAATCCAGTGCTCTTTATAGCCTTTACCATTCTGTTTATGTTGTCGGTAACCTGCTTGTCGGCACACGCACCCTCGTTAGGCTCGTTGTTCACCTCTACGGCAACGAGCGCAGGCTCTGTGGCATAAGTGTTTCCGGTGTACTTGTTCTTGTGCTTCATAAACTGTTTCAGATAGTTCTCCATAGCCTTTATGCTCGGCTCGTCGAGCAGAATCTCGCCCTTGCCCTTGCGGTTGCTGAATCCCGGCAGAGAGCGGTCGTCGGGCTCGGGCCATCCGTTGCCCCAGAAGGCTATGGGCGTTAGGGTTACGTCGATGCCGCGGCTCTTCATCTCTGCCACGGTATAGTCGAGAAGGTCGAGATGCTCATTGTCGAGCAGATTGCCCTTCTCGTCGCTTATCTCGACATCCCACACATGAATGCGGTAGGCGTTCATGCCCATGCGCCAGATGTGGTATACATCGCGGCGGATGGCCTCCTTGGCATCCTTGCCAAGCCTCTGGTGCACGCGGTAGCCGTGGGCGAAGGGCGCACAGTAATTAACTCCAAACCAAGCCTTTTCGCTGCCGGGGCGCGACTGGGCCGCAACATTGGCTGATGACATCAAAACGGCCATCAGCACAGACATTATCGTTAGTTTCTTCATCGTATTCAATATTTCGCGTAAAGTTAAACATTTTTTTACTACTTTTGCCCATAATTTAACTAAATCAGAAAAATATGTTTATCAGAATTTTAATTGCTACTACACTACTACTGAGCATCGCATTTTCAGCTTCGGCACAGCGCAAGAAACCGCATGTGCCTGCCCCGAGCGGCGACAGCTGCTTTGAGATAAAGAAGGCGATGCCCCTGTTCTACAACGAGCTGAAGAAGGACTTGAAATATCCGCTGGCATGGCGAAATGCCAAGAAGGGCACTAAGTTCAAGAGCTGGCACGCTGACGCATACGCCGAACTGATGAACAGTCTTCAGCCCGAAACGCCCACGGTGGCGTTCGGCTCGCATCCCTACGGCTCGCCCGTGAGCGTGAGCAACAACGCCGAGGGCAAGGATGCCAACGCAAGCTACAGCTACAGCATTGCCCGTCTTGAATTCAACATAAGCAAGTATTCGAGGGCGAAGTCGTATCTGTACGTGCCTAACGGCGACGGCCCTTTCCCTGCCGTGGTTCTGTTTCACGACCACGGGGCATCGTTCGACATAGGAAAGGAGAAGATGTGCGACCCTTCGCACTTCAATCTGCCGCACAAGACCGACAGCGTGGCGCGCGACTGGTGCCACCGATGCTACGACGACCAGTATGTTGCCAACTTCCTGGCAGAGCACGGATATGTTGTCTTCGTAACCGATGCGCTGATGTGGGGCGACCGCCGCGCCGAGGGCGGAACGGACTACGATGTGCAGCAGGCTCTCTCTGCCAACCTGTTGCAGATGGGCACATCGCTGGGCACAACCATTGCATGGGACGACATCCACACCATTGATTTCGTCTCAACACTGCCGCAGGTAGACAAGACAAAGATTGCAGTGATGGGCTTCTCGATGGGCTCGTTCAGGGCATGGATGAGCGCGGCGGCAAGCCAGAAAGTAGCGGCATGCGTTGCCGTGTGCTGGATGAACACTACCGACAACCTGATGACGCTAACCAACAATCAGAACAAGGGCGGCTCGGCCTACTGCATGCTCATTCCGGGGCTGGTGCGCAAGATGGACTATGCCGATGTGGCGAGCATCATAGCCCCGCGCCCCGCGCTGTTCATGAACGGTGCAACCGACAAGCTGTTCCCCGTAGACGGCGTGAACCATGCCTATCAGATTATGGGCGATGTGTGGACTGCCGCCGGAGCAAAAGACAACTTCGAGAGTTTCATAAGCAACGGTCCGCACTTCTTCAGCAAGGAGATGCAGCAGAAAGCTCTCGACTTCCTCGACAAGCATCTGAAAAACAAGAAATAACGCTTTCTCTGAAAGATATTACGCCCTCGCAAGTTTCGGATTGCGAGGGCGTTTTTTTTAGAGTTTTCAAAATCAAATAAGGGTAAAAACAAATTTTATTCCCTGACTATTTTACAATGGTACAACATAAAATCGTCAACCTCTGCATCTGCTGGCACATAGTATACACATTGTTGGTCTGCTAAACTCATCAATCCATCAGCAACGCGAAAATTGGTTAAATCCTTTACTCCGATATGTAATTCACTCACATTAGGACAATCGTATATCGATGACATATATATTTGTTTAAGACTTTTTGGTATGAAAATGCGCTTTATATCAAGGCAGCTATTTATGGCAGCACCTTCGATTGTCGTAACTCCTTCTGGGATAACGACATCGCACATTCCTATCTTGGATGGACACTTAATTAAAGTTGTCATATC
>JBGUGY010000187.1:0-6294 GCA_045111775.1 Bacteroidaceae bacterium
AACGGCTACAATCCTAAGCGCAGCGGCGAGATTGCACTCATTCTCGAAAACGGATACAGCGAGCTCATAGACAAGCGCAACGGCATCTATCTGGGCAACTGCCACGGCGTATGGGCACCTTACGATGCTCACATTCCGTTCATGCTCATGGGCTGGCACGTTCCGCACGGAGTTACAGACAACCGCACGCACCACATCACCGACATATCTACAACCGTTGCCAACATGCTGGGCATTCAGATGCCAAGCGGATGTCTGGGCGACGTTATTGAGTGGAAATAACGATTATTAACGACTAAAAATGAACATCTATCATGAAAGAACTTGAAAGACGAATTGCCGAAGAAGGTAAGTATCTTCCCGGCGGAATACTGAAAGTTGACACTTTCATCAACCACAAGATAGACCCTCAGCTGATGCACAACATCGGCAAGGAGATTGCTGCCATGTTTGCCGGCAGCGGAATAACAAAGGTTATGACGGTAGAGGCAAGCGGCATTGCACCAGCCATAATGGTGGGCTTGGAGATGAATGTGCCTATGGTTTACATCAAGAAGGCTAAGCCAAGCACCATGGATAAGTGCTACACCACCGTGGTTCACTCGTTTACAAAGGCTAAGAACATCGACCTTGTGCTTGGCACAGATATGCTGAGCAAGGGCGACAAGATTCTGTTTGTAGATGATTTCATTGCAAACGGAAACACTACCCTGGCTGCCATCGACCTTATCCATCAGGCTGGAGCAGAGATGGTTGGCTGCGCCTTCCTCATCGAAAAGGACTATATGCAGGGACGCAAGCGCATTCTTGAGCAGTACCCTCACCTCGACATCAAGAGTCTTGCCATAGTGCAGAGCAGCGAGATTACCGAGCAGGACAAGAAGTTTATGCAGATTGCCATAGACGCATCTGTCGAGAACGTGAAGAACGGCGGCGGTCCGTTTGGCGCGGTAATCGTTAAGGACGGCGAACTTGTTGCCACAGGCGTTAACCGCGTGACGGCAAACAGCGACCCAACGGCACACGCCGAGGTCTCTGCAATCAGAAACGCGTGCCAGAAGCTGGGCACTTTCAAACTGGACGGATGCGTTATCTACACCTCGTGCGAGCCTTGCCCTATGTGTCTGAGCGCGATTTACTGGAGCGGAATAAACAAGATTTACTACGGCAACACGGCTGTAGATGCCAAGGACATCGACTTCGATGACCAGTTTATCTACGACGAGATTGACAAGCCTGCCGACTCGCGCAACATTCCTTCGATATGCCTGCTGCGTCACGAGGCTCAGCGCGCCTTCCGCGACTGGCGTCTGAAGGTTGACAAGATTGAATATTGATTTTTTATCGATACAGACAAAATATCGGGCGGAAAACTGAAGGATTCTTCATTCTTCGTTTTCCGCCCGATTGATTATCGAGCCTTATACATTTTGATGTTTCAAGCCTCATCATTCTCTCTCAAAAGCGCATCTATAACAAACTACAGTTCAGTTATTTCAAAGAATATTTTAGGCTTTTCGAGTTTGATATAATAAATCTTACAAAAATCCCACTCCATATTAAAAAATTTCATACCTTTGCATTAAGGTATGAAAAAACTATTTATATGAAAAAACAACTCATAATAGCACTTTGTTGCGTGTTATGTTCATCTGCAATAAAAGCACAAACCGAAACGAACGACTTGCTAAAGTCGGGCAACAACGCAAACACGCTACCTGTAGAACCGAAATCTCTGTTGCAGCGCGATTCAACATACCCGAAATTTGCCACTATGAACATAAAGCCTAAACCAGAAAAACTTCCGGTATTAAACGACAACTCAAGAATCTATACAGATATTCCCAAAGCTGGCAATACGAGTTTTAATCTGTGGAGAGGTGCATGGATTGGATTCTACGGAATGACAAACCAACAGGTGGGATTGATGGGCACAGAAAGAGGTATAGTGTCGCTCAACCAGCATGTGGGCAGATGGGATTTCAGCGCACAGGCTACTGCCAATAAATATTGGATGCCTTGGCAGCACACGCTTTCTACGCAGATGGGATATGGCGGCACTATAGGCTATAACATCAATTCAAGAGTTTCTCTTCATGCCTTCGGATACTACTATGCCAACCAAATGCATGTTGGTCCAGCCATGAGTCCTTACGTTAACAATAGCAACTACGGAGGCTATGCCGATATCCAACTAAACAAGACCTTTGGTGCAAAAGTTGGAGTGAACAGGTATGTGAACCCGATGAACGGCAAATGGGTAACAGAGCCTATGGTAAACCCTTATATAAAGATTGGCGACTCGAAGATAGAACTTCCTCTTGGCGGACTTCTAAAGGCTTTTGTATGGGGCGACAGAGACAACCCTATGCGCTTTCAGCCTCGCCCCCAGCCTCCCGTTCCACAAGGAAAAAAGCTAAGGAGATAGTAAATTCATCGGCATAATAAGTTCTACTGCACTTTAAAACGACATTGTCTGTTACTTCCATAATTAGTTTTTTACACGGGAAACTGATTACTACCTCATTGTCTTAATTTTCCTCTAACTGTCTGTATAAATGATAACAGATCTATAAATTCATCTGAATAGCCAGAATCCTCGGGATGATCAGAAAAACAGAGATTTATTTTGTATTCATATTCTTCCCGAGAATAATTATCGCCATATACACAAATTTTCATAAGAGGTTTTTTAGAAGAAACACATCGTGGTTTGCAATTAACCACTTCAACAGTCTTATTGATGAATAATTTCGATATTATATCCCAATAATGCCGAATAGTTACTGTATCTTCTATCTCAATTCGTCGCATCTTGACATAGGAGTCATTATCAGGCTCGGAAAAACATATAGAATTCTCAGAAAACGAAGCATATGTTGGTTCTTTTTTTGCAATAATACCATCTTTTACAGGATAGATAAAATCTACATGACAATGCTGTTTTGACTGTCCAAAAGAATAAGCATTTGTACACAACATCAACAATATGGCTAAAATATAATTCTTCATAGGTGTATTATTTTTGGGGGAATATCACGTTCAGTCGAAAATTCAGAATATGACGTTACCTCCATAATTAGTTTTTATTATGCGAAAATAGGTTACTTCTTCATTTGTCTTAACTTTCTTTCTACTGTCTCTATAAATGATAATAGATCTATAAATTCATCCGAATAGCCAGAATACTCTGGATACAAATGATAAAGGGGATCTATTTTGTATTCATATTCTTCCCGAGAACAATTATCGCCATATACAATAATATTCAGAATTGGTCGTTTAGAATAGCGCCATTCCAGTTCATAATTAACCGCTTTAACGGTCTTGTCGATGAATAATTTCGATATTATGTCCCAATAATGCCGAATAGTTGCTGTATCTTCTATCTCTATTCGTCGCATCTTGGCATTGGAGTCATCATCGTGCACGGAAAAACATATAGAATTCTCAGAAAACGAAGCATATGTTTTTTTAAAGACCAAATGATATTTAATGTCAACATGACAATGCTGTTTTGACTGCCCAAATGTATAAGCATTTGTACACAACATCAACAATATGGCTAAAATACATTTCTTCATAGGTGTATTATTTTTTGTGGAGCGCATATTCCTTATAACAGCAAGAATTTGTAATGCTATCCAACTTGCTGTCATAGTTTCTTGCATAGCCAACCAACGAGCTTGCAAGAAAACATAAGAAGAATAAGTTTGATTTCTTGAACATTTCGGTTGCAAGATAGTCATAATTATCGAAAAAAATGAGAATCTCGGCACAAAAATGTCTACCAAATTTCCGCGCTCGAATTAACAGAGTTCGAACAGCAAATTCGACAGACCACATCTGTGTTGTATTTTTCCATCTTCTGGAGATACAATATTCAGTTGGTTACAAATTGCAACCTACTCATTACCCCCTTACTACCCCCTTGCTATCGACTTGCTTCAACTTCACCACAACCTCCCCATCACCTAATCTGGCTATACCTTGCATATATCTTACATATACCAAACATATATCTTACATATAGCCAACATATAGCTTACATATATCTTACATATAGCCTACATATACCTTGCCATCATTTTGTATTTGCCAAAAGAATAATTCGTGTTATAATTGTCCTCCACAAGTCCTCAGCAATTCTGAATTGTGAATTTTCAATTATGAATTCTTTGGCTACCCTTTGAATTGCTTCCCCGTATCTTGGACGTACCTACCACGTTCCTTCGACGTATCTTGAATGTACCTTGAATCTATCTTCTGTCTTGCTTCTGTCTTGCTACCTTCTTTCTACCTTCTTCCTACCTTCTTCCTACCCACTATTTTGTATTTACCAAAAGGATAAATACGGCTCAATTTATCTTTTGCTAGTCCTGGATTTTCAACTTTAAATTTTCAAGTTTCAAGTAAAAAATTGTCCATTGTCAACTGTCAATTCTGAATTAAAAAAGGCCACCCCACTCTTTTAGCGAGGCAACCCTTGAAAGATATCTGTTTTTCAGAAGAAAAATCAGTTTGCCAGAATCTTGGCTGTATGCTCGTTTCCGTCGGTATCGACAGCCTTAAGCAGATAGACGGTGTTTGGCTTTACGCCGCCCATCGGAAGGTTGCTTATCAGCTCTCCGCCGGCATCGTTGTTCTCGAATACCAGCTTGCCCTCGGCTGAGTAGACCTTATAACTTGTAATCCTTACGGCAGACAGTTCGGTTGGTATGCTGATGTCTGCTGTTGAGCTTCCAACGGCGATGTTGAGCAGACGCTCGTAAGATGCGCCTTCGGCATCCGTCACCTTCATCTTTACCGATGCTATGCCCGATGCCGAGCCTGCCTCTACGGTTATCTTAGAGCCATCGACCTTTGCCGTTACGTTGCCGCTGTTGCTTACTGCCGTGAAGACAGGCGCATTTACATATCCGGCAAAATACTTGGTTGCATCGATAGTCTCGTGCTCGCCCGGAGCCATGAGCAGGTAAGGATGAGAAAAGAACTCGAGGAAGTCTTCGAGTTGAGTCCAGCCGTCGCGGTCGGGGTCGTCGTTGTTGTTCGACACGTTAGGGTTTGTGCCTACGATTTCCTCGTACCAGTCTGGAATTCCGTCGTTGTCGGTATCGTAGCCTTCAGCCCGTCTTTCCTCTGGATAGACTTCGTATCCGCCGCAATCAGCCTCGCTGTCTATCTGACCGCGAATCTTGCTCACGCTTCCGGTGTAGGTGTATGTCTTGTTTACCGTCTCGGAGATGATGCGCTGGTCGTGCGCGTCGAAGAAAGGCATCGTTGCGCCCACATCGCTGCACACGCTCTTGAACGCCTCCTCGGCACTCTCAATCTTGGCATACGACGGGAAGAAAGGCTCGCTAACCCACGCGTTCCAGTTGTAGTTCTGACCGCCGCTGAGCTCGTAGCGGTAAGTGTCGCCCTCCTTGTCGGCAGTCTTCGTACCGTTGTAGTTCTCGCGAATGTTACCACTTATGTAATAGCTCTGCGAGCCTGAGCCTGTGCCCTCGAACTGCGCGCGGAGCAGGTATTTCTGACTTGTGTCGATGCCCATGCGGTAGTAGTTGCCCACGAAGTTAACCTCGTGTGCTCCGCCGTCGGTTGCACGTGCGCCCCAGTTGTAGACCACATTGTTGAAGATATCGAGTCTGCCAGCATAGCTTCCTGCGCCGTCCAGACCGCCGCCAAGACTCCAGTTTCTGCCGTAGTTGTGAGCCAGCAGATTGTGGTGGAACGTAGCGATGTCGCCGCCGATGGTTGCCGCATAACCGTGGTTTGTACCAGCACCGTAGTTCTGATGGTTGGCAATGCCGAGAGCCTCGGCTATCATGGTGCGCTGAAGGGTTATGTTATGTCCGTTGCGCGATGAGAAGCCCTCGTCGATAGTCCACGAGATTGAGGCGTGGTCGAGGATGCTGTTGTCGCAGCCCGCCATTCCGATGCCGTCGGAAGTATGACCTGCGCCCTTCCTCAGTCGCATGAAGCGCACGATGCTCTCAGGACCAATGCCAAACGGATTATTGCTGAAACAGATGCCGTGTGCCGGAGCAGTCTGGCAAGCGATGGTTACATACTCGTCGGCGCAAGTGAGGCGTTCCTTCAACTCGATGATGCCCGACACATCGAACACTATGGTTCTCGGTCCGGAAAGCTTGGTTATTCCGTAGCGGAAAGAGCCGGGTTCTTCGTTATCAGCAAGAGTGGTTACATGATACACCTGACCGCCTCGTCCGCCAGTGGCAAAGCGTCCGTATCCTTCGGCATCGGGGAATGCCAGCTTGCGCGGACGGAATC
>JBGUGY010000188.1:0-11958 GCA_045111775.1 Bacteroidaceae bacterium
TGGAGAGTTGTTATAAGCCTTCTTACTGTAGCAGTTCTCTACCGCAACCTGTCCGTTCTGATATCCGATAACACCACCAGCATTCTTTGAACCACTCACGATGTTTGAAACGCTATAGCAGCCTGTAACCATTGTCTCAACAGACATTCCTGATGCCTGACCGATGATACCGCCGGCATTACCGCTCTGACGGTCCATTGAGATTACAGTACCCTTAGAAAAGCAATATCTGACGTTTGCTCCAGAAGCATAACCTGCAATACCGCCGGCATTACTCATTGTTGCAACAACATAGCCCTCATAACTACATTTATTGACAGTATTCATATTGCTACCAACAATACCGCCCATATTCTTCATTCCAAGAATATAACTGTCTTTTACGTTCAAGTTACGAATTACGCCCTTGTTTGTACCAAACAGACCAACATTTGTTGATGCTGAATTCTCGGCAGAAATATACACACCTGAAATTGTGTAGTTATTACCGTTGAAGTTACCGCTAAAAGGGAGTTTGTCCGTCTTTCCGATAGGAGTCCATCTCTTTAAGCCCTCGCCATTAGAATTCATACCGTCGCTCAGAATCTTGAGTGTTCCGAGTACATTTTCGTTGATGGTTATGTTTGCTTTCAGTTCAGCGTTAATAGCGCCATTACCGTTGTTTACCTGATCGCGGAACCACTCCAAATCAGAGAGGTTTGTAATCTGGTAATATTCCCCCTTTAGGACTGGATCAGCCCACAAAAAACTTGCTATTGAAAGAGCCGACAAACACAATGTCATTCTCTTCGTTGATTGTTGAAAAATCGACATAGTTTTTCAGTTATTTTAGATTATCTAATTCCAAAATTTTATTTTTTATCATTGGCAAATATAATAAAATTTAATTTAACTGCAAAAAAAAAGTTAAAAAATGCTAAAATCAGCACATTCTATCCCGATAATCCTCGTATTTATAATCCCTCAGCACCGAAATATCACCGTTTTCACGCAGAAAGGCGATTGACGGGTGATGAATTCCGTTGAACATATTAGTCTTTACGGTGGTGTAGTGAATCATATCTTCGAAAATAACCTTCTCGCCAATCTGAAGTTCGTGGTCGAACTGCCAGCTACCCATGTAGTCGCCGCTCAAGCAACTGTTTCCGCCAAGGCGATAGATGTGACGTGCCACGGCATCGGGCTGCTTGCAGGCATCGGCATCGAGAGTCTCAGCACCTCGCACAGCTGGCTGATAAGGCATCTCCAAGCAATCGGGCATGTGGCACGTAAAACTTACGTTGAGGATTGCAGTCTGAATGCCATAATTCTCGACAATATCGACAACTTTTGCCACAAGCGGACCGGTTTGCCATGCAAACGCGCTACCCGGCTCAAGGATGATGCGAAGATTTGGATACTTCTGCTTAAAAGCCCTGAGAATTGAGATAAGATGCTCCACATCGTAGTCGGCACGCGTAACGAGATGGCCGCCGCCCAAATTGAGCCACTTGACTTTTGTGAGCCACTTGCCGAACTTCTCATCGACAACTTTAAGAGTTGCTTCGAGAGCATAGCTGTCGTTCTCGCAATGGCAATGACAATGCAATCCGTCGATACCTTCGGGCAGAACGTCGGGCATTTGCGACTGAAGAATACCAAAACGCGAGCCTGGAGCACACGGATTGTAGAGTTCGGTCTCAATCTCGGAATGTTCGGGATTGATTCGGATTCCGCACGAGATTTTCTCGTCGGACTCCTTATTATAATTGCGAACCGTCTCGATAAAACGATTGTACTGCGAAAAAGAGTTAAAAGTAACATGACTCGCACATTTCAGAATCTCGTCGAACTCGCCTTCCTGATAAGCTGGCGAATAGACGTGCGCGCGGCTGCCAAACTCTTCGAAGGCAAGACGTGCCTCGTAAAGCGAGCTCGCCGTTGTATGACCGATGTACTCGCGGAACACAGGAAATGTTTTCCAGAGGGCGAAAGCCTTGAAAGCCAGAATAAATTCGACCTCTGCCCTATCCATTACAGAACGGATGAGCGACAGATTGCGCCGCAAGAGCTTCTCCTCCATTACATAACACGGATTCGGAATAGAATCCAACCATTTGTCTTCAACCATATTTTACCTATATTTTAAGCGGTTTTTGGAAGCCGCATTTTTAAATCTTTTTGAATTTTGCAAATTTCAGCAGAAGAGTCTTCTCGCCGGCATTTACAAACAGGACTTTTGCCTTTGCCGAATCTGCCGAGCCGAGCAGCTCAACAACCTTACCCTCGCCAAAGCGCTCGTGCGCTATTCTGTCGCCAACGCTGAGTCCACCAAGCGATGTAACCGATGTTTTATCGACAGATGCCGTAGGAGTAACGACCTTTTTCAGTTTTCGAGGCTGAAAATCGGTCTGACGAGGCTGAAAACTGCTTCGGACAGGATTTGCTACCTGCGCGACCTTGGCATAATCAGTTCGGCTTTTCTGCATCCATTCCGGAACATCATCGTCGTAGTGCGAACTTCTGCCAAACGGTGTGCTGCCGTATGATTTCTCAGAAGATGATTCCGCGCCGAAACTGCTTCCGCCCATCATTCTGATACATTTTGGATCGAGCTCGCGCAAGAATCGGCTTGGCGAGCTGAATTCCATAGAGCCAAAGCGGAATCGGCTTCGGGCAAACGACAGAACGCAGTTTTTCTCGGCTCTCGTAATTGCGACGTAGAACAAGCGGCGTTCTTCCTCGATGGCGCGCGGCGACTCGTAACTCATAGCACTCGGGAAGAGATTTTCTTCCATTCCGACAACAAAAACCGTGTCGAATTCGAGTCCTTTTGCCGAATGAATGGTCATCAGAGTAACCTTGTCCTCGCTGTCCTCAGATTCGTCGAGGTCGGAAAGAAGCGACACTTCTGAAAGAAAATCGGGCAGCATAATCTCATCGATGCCCTGCTCCCGACGCTCTTCAACGAAACTCGACAAGGCATTCTTCAACTCCTCGATGTTTTCGAGTCTGTCCTGACTTTCGCTATTCTTTTCGGCATACAATTCCTTCAGAATTCCGCTTTCCGAGATTACCTTCAAACCTATTTCAGAAGCATTCATCTGCTTAGCAGCCTCCTGAAAGCCGAATATCAAATCCTGAAAATTCTGCAACTTCGTGAGAGTGCCCTTGTTTACATCGAGCCCGAATTTTATCGGTTCAGAAAGGACATTCCACATCGAAATTTCATTAGAAACGGCGCACGCAGAAACCTTTTTAATTGTTGTTTCTCCAATCCCGCGCGCCGGATAATTGATGACTCGCTTCAACGCCTCCTCGTCGTTCGGATTTATTGCCATTCGCAGATAGGCGATGATGTCTTTTATCTCTTTTCGCTGATAGAACGACAGTCCGCCGTAAATTCGGTAAGGAATGTTGTTGTGCATCAACTCGTCCTCGAAGATTCGGCTCTGCGCGTTTGTGCGATACAGAATGGCAAAACGTTTGTAGCTGCGCTCGCCCGAATTGTAATACTCGCGAAGCCTCTTAACGATGGTTATTCCTTCCTCGCGGTCGGAATAAGTATTGTAAACCTCGATTGGTTCGCCTATTTTATTTTCAGAAAAGACATTTTTGTCTATCTGATTGCTATTCTTTGCAATAACGCTATTCGCGGCATTAACGATGGTCTGGGTTGAACGATAATTCTGCTCCAACTTAAAGACCTTGGCGCAGTTATATTGCTTTGTGAAGCCGAGAATATTCTCGATGTTTGCTCCGCGGAACGAGTAGATGCTCTGGGCATCGTCGCCAACCACACACACACGCTGCTTGTCCTTCGTCAGTTCCCAAACAATCTTGTGCTGAGCCACGTTTGTATCCTGATACTCATCGACCATAACGTACTCGAATCGCTCGGCATACTGTCGGCGCACCTCTTCGTTCTTCGAGAAAAGAAAATATGTGTAGACCAGCAAATCGTCGAAATCCATCGCATTCGCCTTTCGGCAGCGGTCAACGTAAGTCTGATACAGCAATCCAGCCTTCGGAATCCTTGCACGCTCGTCAGCCTCGACGGTTGCCCTGTCGCTACGATACGCACCGGGAGTTACAAGATGATTCTTCGCGCTCGAAATTATTCCAGCGATGGTCGAAGGCTTGTACGTTTTATCGTCAAGTCCCATTTCTTTGATGATGGACTTTATCAGACTCTTCGAATCGCTGGCATCGTATATCGTAAAATCGCGGGTAAAGCCTATTTTATCAGCCTCAACGCGCAGAATTCTCGAAAATATTGAGTGGAACGTTCCCATCCACAGATATTTTGAGCGATTGTAGCCAACCTCTTGGGCAATGCGCTCCTTCATCTCGCGCGCCGCCTTGTTGGTAAACGTAAGCGCAAGGATTCGTGAAGGGTCGAGTCCAAGATTCATCAGATATGCAATCTTGAACGTCAGCACTCGGGTCTTTCCAGAGCCTGCGCCAGCAATCACGAGCGACGGTCCGTCGTTATACAGCACAGCCTCGCGCTGACTCTGATTAAGTTCATCAAGAAAGTTTTCTTTCATTTACATCTTATTATATAGGAGTGCAAAAATACAAAAATACGGCAATTTCTCCGATATTTTCAGCAAAAACAATCGGGCGGCGCACGAATGATGTTTTGTCAAGGCTGAGATTTTTCGGAAAAAAGAACAATAAGTTCAAGCATCAGACAAAAATAGCCATACGAAAACGCGCTACTTTTACTTTTTTTAATTACTTTTGCAGCCGTATATGACAAAGGGGTGCCTGAAAAGGCTGAGATTATACCCTTATAACCTGATCCGGTCAATGCCGGCGTAGGGATTGTTTCTACAGTTCACATTCATCCGCCCTTGTCTATATATTAATTAAGGTAAGATGAATCTGAAGAATTTTCAACTACAGTTTATAACACATTTCAACGACTCTACGGATTATGTCGAGTCGGCTTTGCTGGCTCTCGAAGGCGGTTGCCGTTGGATTCAGCTTCGCATGAAGGACGCATCGGTTGATGAAGTGCGAGCCGCAGCCTTGCAGATTATGCCTGCTTGCCGAAAAGTTGGAGCAACCTTCATCATTGACGACCACGTTAAACTTGTAAAGGAGATTGGAGCCGACGGCGTTCACGTTGGCAAGAATGATATGCCCGTAAACGAGGCGCGCCAGATTCTTGGCAACGACTTCATTATTGGAGGAACGGCTAACACAATCGACGATGTTGAGATGCACTATCGCAACGGCGCAAGCTACATAGGCTGCGGTCCGTTCAGGTTTACCACTACGAAAAAGAACCTCTCGCCTACCCTCGGGCTCGACGGCTACAAAAGCATCATCGTCGCAATGAAGGAAAGAGGCATAGACATACCGCTCGTTGCCATTGGCGGAATTACGGCCGACGATATACCGAGCATAATGGCAACTGGCGTAAATGGCATCGCTCTTAGCGGAACAATCCTCAACGCTGAGTGTCCGGCAGCCATGACCGCAAACCTTCAGAAACTGATTTCGAACGCAAAAGAAAAACAATAAAAACAAAATATTACAACTAAAAACATGGATAGCAAGACAAAAATTTCATATCCAGCATCAGAAAAAGTGTACCTTCAAGGAAAAATCTTTCCAGAGATAAAAGTTGGTATGCGAAAAATCAACCTTACACCAACCGTTAAAGTTATCGACGGCAAGAAGGTTATAACCGAGAACGACCCAGTTTATGTTTACGATACAAGCGGAGTTTTTAGCGACCCTAACGTAGAGGTCGATTTGAAGAAAGGACTTCCTCGTCTGCGCGAAGAGTGGATTCTGAAACGCGGCGGCGTTGAGCGTCTTTCCGAACTGACATCAGAATACGGTCGTATGCGTCAGGCAGACAAGAGCCTCGACCACCTGCGTTTTGAGCACATCGCCCTGCCATATCGCGCCGAGAAAGGCAAGAACATCACGCAGATGTACTACGCCAAGCAAGGCATCATCACTCCAGAGATGGAATATGTAGCCATCCGCGAGAACATGAACTGCGAACAACTTGGAATCAAGTCGCACATCACCCCCGAATTTGTTCGCGACGAAGTAGCAAGAGGTCGTGCGGTAATACCTGCCAACATCAATCACCCCGAGGCCGAACCGATGATTATCGGCAGAAACTTTCTTGTTAAGATTAACACTAACATCGGCAACTCAGCCACTACATCGAGCATCGACGAGGAGGTTGAAAAAGCCGTTTGGAGTTGCAAGTGGGGCGGCGACACGCTGATGGACCTTTCGACTGGCGACAACATTCATGAAACACGCGAGTGGATTGTGCGAAACTGCCCAGTGCCAGTGGGAACAGTGCCAATGTATCAGGCTATGGAGAAGGTTAACGGCCATGCCGAAAAACTGACATGGGAGCTGTTCCGCGACACACTTATCGAACAATGCGAGCAAGGAGTTGACTACTTCACAATTCATTGCGGAATCAGACTTAAAAATATACATTATGCCAACGACCGCCTGTGCGGAATGGTGAGCCGTGGCGGCTCAATCATCTCAGAATGGTGCAGATACCACAAGAAGGAATCGTTCCTTTACGAGCATTTCGACGACATCTGCGACATCGTGGCTCAGTACGACGTAGCCCTCTCGCTCGGCGACGGACTGCGCCCGGGAGCAACATTCGATGCCAACGATGCCGCTCAGTTTGCCGAACTCGACACTATGGGCGAACTTGTTGAACGCGCTTGGGCAAAGAACGTTCAGGCATTTATCGAAGGTCCGGGACACGTGCCAATGCACAAGATTCGCGAGAACATGGACCGCCAGTTGGAGAAGTGTCACGAAGCACCGTTCTACACGCTCGGCCCTCTCGTTACCGACATCGCACCGGGCTACGACCACATAACAAGCGCCATCGGAGCGGCTCAGATAGGTTGGTACGGCACGGCTATGCTATGCTACGTTACGCCAAAAGAGCATCTCGGTCTGCCTAACAAGGAAGACGTGCGCGTGGGAGTTGTTACATACAAGATTGCAGCTCACGCAGCCGACATGGCAAAGGGACATCCGGGAGCAACCGTGCGCGACAATGCCCTGAGCAAGGCACGATACGAGTTCAGATGGAAAGACCAGTTCAACCTTGCGCTCGACCCCGACAGAGCACTCGAGTACTACAAGGCTGGAAACCACTTCAACGGCAAGTACTGCACAATGTGCGGACCGAACTTCTGCGCAATGCGCATCAGCCAGAAGTTGCGCGACTGCGAGTACGACTCAGAAGAAGAGGCAAAATTGGGAGAAAAATAATGAAAAATGCACTTCGGTGCATTTTTTTTTATACCTTTGCAAGCAAGTTATAAATAGCCGAAAGAAGATGAAGCTTATTTTAATGACAACTCCCGATTTTTTTGTTGAGGAGGATAAAATTTTGACCGCCTTGTTTGAAGAAGGCTTAGACATTCTTCACCTAAGGAAGCCAAACACCGCTCCCGTATATTCGGAACGTCTACTTTCGCTCATTCCCAAACAATATTACAAGCAGATTGTTGTTCACGATAACTTCTACTTGAAGGATGAGTACGGTCTTCTCGGCATTCACCTTAACAGTCGCAACCCGCAGATTCCGGCAGGATACAACGGACACGTAAGCCGCTCGTGCCACTCGCTCGAAGAGTTGAAGAACGAGCGACGCAAGTGCAACTACTGCTTTCTGAGTCCGATATTCAACAGCATCTCGAAAGAGGGATACGAATCGGCCTACACCTTCGACGAACTGAAGGATGCCAACCATGCCGGCATCATCGACAAGAAGGTGATGGCTCTTGGCGGCATCAGCATAGACAACATTGCGCAGGTGAAGAAAATCGGATTCGGCGGTGCCGTGATTCTGGGCGACTTGTGGAACCGTTTCGACATTCACAGCACATCGGACTACAAGGAACTGATTGACCACTTTAAACTGCTAAGGCAGGCAACCGAATAAAGAACTGAATAGAAAAACAAAACATATATCATTTCAAAATAATGAGCGAAAGAGCACCTTTTGGAGTATTCTCGGGTACCAAGACAAGATACCTTGCAGAAAAAATTTGCGCAGCCCTCGGCTGTCCGCTTGGTAAGATGGACATCACACACTTTGCAGATGGCGAGTTTGCCGTCTCATTCGAGGAGTCTATCCGTGGAAAAGTAGTTTTCCTTGTACAGTCAACCTTCCCAAACTCTGACAACCTGATGGAGTTGCTGCTTATGATCGATGCAGCCAAGAGAGCATCGGCAAAGAGCATCGTTGCCGTTGTGCCTTACTTTGGATGGGCACGTCAGGACCGTAAGGACAAGCCAAGAGTTTCTATCGGCGCAAAGCTGGTTGCCGACTTGCTGAGCGTTGCCGGCATCGACCGCCTCATAACAATGGATCTGCATGCAGATCAGGAGCAGGGATTCTTTGATGTTCCGGTAGACCACCTTTACGCATCGACAGTTATGATGCCATACGTTCAGAGCATGAAGCTGAAGGACCTCTGCATTGCAGCCCCTGATGTTGGCGGTTCTAAGCGTGCAAATACATACGCAAAATACTTCAACTGCCCTCTTGTGCTTTGCAACAAGACACGCGCAAAGGCTAACGTTGTAGCAACAATGCAGGTTATCGGCGATGTAAAGGGCAAGGATGTTATCATCGTTGACGATATGGTTGATACTGCCGGCACAATAACAAAGGCTGCAAACATCATGAAGGAGCAGGGTGCAAACTCGGTTCGCGCCATTGCATCGCACTGCATCATGAGCGGTCCGGCAAGCGACCGTGTTCAGGATTCAGCCCTCGAAGAGATAATCTTCACAGACTCAATTCCATACACCGACCGCTGTGCCAAGGTTAAACAGATTTCGGTTGCCGAAATGTTTGCCGAGACTATCCGCCGCGTTATGGACAACGAATCAATCAGTTCTCAGTACCTTATCTAATTAAGGCTGATTCTCAACAAAATACAAAATCCGGATGCATTTATTTGATGTGTCCGGATTTTTTTGTCGCAAGGCAACAAATAGGCAGAACAAAGGGGTTCATACTAACCGCAATTGCAACATTTGCAATATTCTGTCAAGAGTTATCCCATTCCGATACTCAACCCTTAGTCTACCCTTATAGGCTCTTCCATATACCTTACGGCTTACTTGGATGTTCCTTGAATCTACCTTGATTCTATCTTGAATCTACCTACCTTCTTTCTACCTTCTTCCTACCAACTATCTTGTATTTACCAAAAGAATATTTCCATTATAAATTATTCCTTATGAGATTACGGGCACTTAAAAATTTTGATGACAGAATGATCCGAAAAAAAATCCATCATCATAATTCTCTCCAATTTGAATTTTGATGATGGATTTTCAGCCTTTTCTTCGAGAAGAAATCAAATCTCGAAGTCGAGGCACGAACGCTGAACGGTGTAAGGGCGAACCTTTCCGTTTGCCACGGCAACGTGCTCAGGATGAACGGCGTAGCCCTTCAGAGCTTCCTCAGATTCGAGTGTACTGTCGAGCATCACGTCGGCATTTGACGATGCCAGGCGACCGTCGATATTAACCTTAACCTCAAGAAGTCCCGGAACCTTGCCAACCAAGCCTTCGAGTCCTTCCTTTATTCCTTTCTTAACACTCGCCTTCTCCTCTTCAGAGAGTTCGGGATTCAATGTCCACAGAATTATATGCTTTACCATAATCTTATTGTTTTTTGTTAAACACATCTGCAAATGTAAGAAAAAAATGACTTCTAACGGCATTTTGCCTCGGTTATTGCGCCATCTAAGCGCAGAAAAGCCTTGCGACGCGTTTTTGCTTTTCACTTGCAAAAGATAATATCTACCTTTGCAACCAGAAAACAAAAAAACAAATACATTATGCACGAAATTATTCACCTCATCAACGAGATGTCGCCCTACCTTCTTCTGGGCTTTCTTCTTGCCGGACTGATGCATTCGTTCATTCCCGGCTGGTATTACACAAAGTTTCTTGCCAAGAAATCATTCAAAAGCGTTATAAACGCTGCACTCTTCGGCATTCCGCTGCCACTCTGCTCGTGCGGAGTAATTCCGACGGCAATGTCGCTGCGCAAGGAAGGTGCATCGAAAGGCGCGGTAGCCTCGTTCCTCATTGCCACTCCGCAGACGGGCGTAGACAGCATAATTGCCACATTCAGTCTGATGGGACTGCCGTTCGCCATCGTCCGCCCAATAGCCGCCCTTCTGACTGCCGTTTTTGGAGGAGCAATGGTAAATACAACCGATGACAGCAAGGAAAAATCGGTAGAGACAAACGATAAGCACGATGACCACAAACACGAACACGAAGGATTTTTTGCAAAACTGCGCGAGGCTCTCGAATATGCATACATCGAGATGATGGAGGACATTGGCAAATGGCTCGTAATCGGTCTTGTAATAGCCGGACTTATTACCGTCTTCGTCCCAGCCGAAGTATTTGCTATCTTCAACGGAAACACGCTTGCATCTATGCTCTTGGTTCTGTGCATCGCCCTTCCAATGTACTTGTGCGCCACCGGAAGCATTCCGATTGCCGTGGCTCTGATGATGAAGGGACTTACTCCTGGCGCGGCACTCGTTCTGCTGATGGCAGGTCCGGCATGCAACTTCGCATCGATGCTGGTAATCCGAAAGGTGCTTGGCGTGCGCACTCTCATCACCTATCTGGCTTCGATAATCGTCGGCTCGATAGCCTTCGGATATTTGATTGACTATCTTCAGTTTAACGGAATAGTTGATTTTCTTGAGCACCTCACCTATCAGCAGGCTTGCTGCACCGAAGGCGACGGCTGGTTTGAGTGGGCTTGCACAATCCTGATGATTCTGATGCTGATAAACGCCATCGTCCTGCCAAAACTCGGACTTCGCAAGGCACACCACTGCCATTGTCACGACGAGCATCATCACGACGAGGACGGTTGTTCGTGCGGATGCGAATCTGACGAGTGCCACAACGAGCAGAATGTAGTAAAATATATTGTTGAGGGCATGAACTGCAACCACTGCCGCACGAATGCCGAGAAGGCTCTGCAGCAAGTCGAGGGCGTTGAGAGCGCAACTGTAGACTTGGCTTCGAAAGAGGCTGTAGTAAAAGGCTCTGCCACCGAGGAACAACTAAGACAAGCCATCGAAGCTATAGGCTTCGAACTGAAAAAGGCATAAATAAAGAAAAAACGTAGAATTTCACTTTGTTACGAAATTCTACGTTTTTTCAATTCTACAATCTGAAATAAACACCCATTGTAAATTCCGACTTCATCTTTAAGTCAACAATTGTACTCCAATTCTTTTCATCCAACAATTCATTCTTGGCACGAACAAAACTCAAATTGCCAAGATGAGCCTCGAAACTAACGCCATCGCTAATCTTGTAAGAAAGTCCCGGACTGACGAAAGCACCATATCCGTAAACCTTATAGTCCGTTTTTGTAAAATTAACTTTTAGACTATTTGACGAATCTTCATAATAAAAAGAATCATCTGAAATATTTAAATAGCAATAACCTTCAGTCAAAAAATCATTAACACGAGAAATATTATACGCAAGCGCCGCATCGACAAAGAGACTAAGATTGCCGACCTTGGCAAACTTGCAGCGCACGAAAGGAGCAATTTCCCACATCGTGGTCTTTATTTTGTCTGTAGCAACATATAGTTCTCTGTATCTTCCTTGTTCGTCATTAAGCAAATTCCACCTTTTAGACGAAGTGGTGTAATTGGTGTGCTGATAGCCAAATGACATACCAATCGACCACGTTTCGTTCAGTTCATAGAATAATTCAGGCGAACAAGTAAAGGCTTTGTTTGGCTTTGCATAATAGTAACCCACTTCGCCACCAATCCAAAGTTGAGCCTTGACAGACATAGCAAAAAACACAGCAAACGCCACAAGTAATGTTTTTTTCATGATTTTTTCTGTATTAAATCAGTTTATAAGTTTTATTTCAGTTTTTGCAAT
>JBGUGY010000189.1:0-2098 GCA_045111775.1 Bacteroidaceae bacterium
ACGGAGAGTGTCTCGGTGACTTCGCCGACAAACAGCTCACATCTGGCTGGTTCGGATTCAGAACGACATGGTCGCACACACAGCTGAAAAACTTCAGGTACACAGCCAAAGGAAAGGCTTTCTCGGCTGATAAAGTCGCGCTGAACTGGATAGGCACAGACAAGTACGCCATACCAACGGCAACGACATGGGGCGTGCCTTTCGACAAGGGCGAGGTGAAGCACGGCACTCAGTTCGAACTTCAGACTTCTGAGGGAAATGTACCGCTCGACTGCTACACGCTGGCTTACTGGCCCGACGGCTCGGTCAAGTGGGGCGGATTTGCAGGAGTTGTTCCTGCTGGGGCTGACAGACTGAGCATCGTGAAAAGCGCGAAGAAACAGACTTCAGCTCAACTCACGGTAAAGAAGAACGGCGGCTCGATAAACGTGAACACTGGCGTTTTGGAGGTTGAGTTTGCCGACGGCTCTGACGCTTTGCTGAACCACATGATTCTGAAGGGCCAGAAGGTGGCAGGAAAGGCATCGCTCGTCTGCTCGCTTAAGAAAAAGCTCTCGGCAAACGCTACATCGGTAACGACCGAAAACGACATATACAACAGTTCTGTCGAGAAGATTGAGGTTGAAAGACAAGGAAATCTGGCTGCCGTGATAAAGGTTAGCGGAAAGCATCAGCGCGAAGGGCGCAAATGGCTGCCGTTCGTAGTCCGTTTCTACTTTTACGCTGGCAGCGAACAGGTTAAGATGGTTTACACCATCGTTTACGACGGTGACCAAGACAAGGATTTCATCAGCTCTCTCGGACTTCAGTTCGAAGTGCCGATGCGCGAGGCGTGGTACAACCGCAGCGTGGCGTTCTCGACTGGCAATGGCGGAGTGTGGGCAGAGCCTGTTCAGCCGCTGGTAGGCAGAAGAGTGCTGGGCGCAACAGGTCCGAAGGGCAAGAATCTACCGAAGGAGAACTATCAGCAGATGCAGATGGACGGCGTGCGTGTGCCTGAGGCTGAGACATTCGACCAGAAGGGGCAGTTTCTGATTAAGAACTGGGCTTCGTGGGGCAACTATCGTCTTAGTCAGACGCAGGCTAACGGTTTCTCTATCCGCAAGCAGACAAACGGCGAGCATCCGTGGATTGGTACGTTCAATGGTCATCGCGCCGACGGATTCGTGTTTGCCGGCGACTTAACAGGCGGACTGGGCGTGTCGCTTCAGGATTTCTGGCAGTCGTATCCGTCTACTCTGGAGGTATCGAACGCTCGCGATTCGGTGGCATTGCTGAAGGTGTGGCTGTGGAGCCCTGAGAGCGAGGCGATGGATTTGCGCCACTACGACGACCACGCGCACGACCTTGAGGCAAGTTACGAGGATGTTCTGCCGGGCATGAGCACTCCTACGGGAATAGGTCGCACAAGTACGCTGATTCTCTTCCCGATGGCGGCATATCCCGGAAAATCGCGCATTGCCGACTATGCCCGCACAGGCTCGAAGATTCCGCAGCTTATCTGCTCGCCCGAATATCTGCATGCTAAGCGCGCCTTTGGTGTGTGGAGTCTGCCAAGCCGTAGGGGCGGAAAGATTGCTGATGTTGAAAAGCGTCTGGACGATTATATCGAATATTACAAACATGCCATTGATGAGCATGGCTGGTACGGATTCTGGAACTATGGCGATGTGATGCACGCCTACGACCCTGTGCGTCACGAATGGCGATACGATGTTGGCGGATATGCGTGGGATAATACTGAGTTGGCAAGCAACATGTGGCTGTGGTACAACTTCTTGCGCAGCGGTCGTTCGGACATCTGGGACATGGCGGTGGCAATGACGCGTCACACAAGCGAGGTCGATGTATATCACCTTGGCGAATATGCCGGACTCGGAAGCCGTCACAACGTAAGTCACTGGGGCTGCGGATGCAAGCAGGTGAGAATAGCGCAGTCGGCTTGGCACAGATTCTTCTACTATCTCACGGGCGATGAGCGCACAGGCGAGTTGATGGAGGACGAGCTTGACTCGGATTACACTCTGCTTACCCTCGACCCAATGCGCTTTGCCGACCCTCGCACGGCTGACTGTACTGCTCCTGCGCGAATAAGCAT
>JBGUGY010000190.1:0-2912 GCA_045111775.1 Bacteroidaceae bacterium
CTCGTTCTTAACGTCGGCTGGAAGCTTGTCGCCGCTCTCCTTCAGCATATTCTCAGTCTGGAAAATCATTGAGTCAGCCTGATTAAGCTTGTCAATCTTCTCGCGCTCCTTCTTATCGGCATCTGCGTTAGCCTCAGCCTCAGCCTTCATGCGGTCGATTTCCTCCTGACTCAAGCCTGAAGAAGCCTCGATTCTAATCTGCTGCTCCTTGCCTGTTGCCTTATCCTTTGCAGAAACCTTAAGGATACCGTTGGCATCGATATCGAACGAAACCTCAATCTGTGGAACACCGCGACGTGCTGGAGCGATACCCTCGAGGTTGAAGATACCAATCTGCTTGTTGTCGTTTGCCATCGGACGCTCGCCCTGAAGAACGCGGATTGTTACGGCTGTCTGGTTGTCGGCAGCAGTAGAGAATGTCTCGCTCTTCTTACATGGAATAGTAGTGTTGGCATCGATAAGCTTTGTCATCACGCCACCGAGAGTCTCGATACC
This sequence comes from Bacteroidaceae bacterium, assembly GCA_045111775.1. Classification (GTDB taxonomy): domain Bacteria; phylum Bacteroidota; class Bacteroidia; order Bacteroidales; family Bacteroidaceae; genus Ga6A1. The sequence continues at coordinate 496 of JBGUGY010000190.1, forward strand.
CATTGAAAGCGGAGTAACATCAAGAAGAACGATGTCGCCTACACCACCCTCTTTGTTAAGGATTGCACCCTGAATAGAAGCACCTACGGCTACCACCTCGTCTGGGTTTACGCCCTTTGATGGCTCTTTGCCGAAGAAGTCCTTAACCAATGCCTGAACGGCTGGGATTCGAGATGAACCACCAACAAGGATAACCTCGTCGATATCTGATGTGCTGATGTCAGCATCCTTTATTGCATTCTGGCATGGTACAAGACAAGCCTGAATCAAGTTGTGAGCCAACTGCTCGAACTTAGAACGAGTCAGAGTCTTAACCAAGTGCTTTGGCACACCGCCTACGGCTGTGATGTAAGGCAGGTTGACTTCTGTTGAAGTTGAAGAAGAAAGCTCGATCTTAGCCTTCTCAGCAGCCTCCTTCAAACGCTGCATAGCCATTGGGTCGGCAGAAAGGTCTGCGCCCTCGTCGTTCTTGAACTCCTGAACCAACCAGTCGATGATTACCTGGTCGAAGTCGTCACCACCAAGGTGAGTATCACCGTTTGTTGAAAGAACCTCGAACACACCGCCACCGAACTCAAGGATTGAGATATCGAATGTACCACCACCAAGGTCGAATACGGCAATCTTCATATCCTTGTTTGCCTTGTCGATACCGTATGCAAGAGCGGCAGCTGTTGGCTCGTTTACGATACGCTTAACATCAAGACCTGCAATCTGACCAGCCTCCTTAGTTGCCTGACGCTGTGAGTCTGAGAAGTAAGCAGGAACTGTGATGACAGCCTCGGTAACTTCCTGACCAAGATAGTCCTCGGCAGTCTTCTTCATCTTCTGAAGAATCATTGCTGAAATCTCCTGTGGAGTGTAAAGACGGCCGTCGATGTCGACACGTGGAGTATTGTTTTCGCCCTTAGCAACCTTGTAAGGAACGCGAGTAACCTCTTTCTGAACCTGATCGTAAGTCTCGCCCATGAAGCGCTTGATAGAGAAGATTGTCTTCTGTGGGTTTGTTACAGCCTGACGCTTGGCAGGATCGCCCACCTTACGCTCGCCGCCCTCGACAAATGCCACGATTGACGGAGTTGTTCTCTTACCCTCGCTGTTAGCGATTACTACTGGCTCGTTGCCTTCGAATACTGAGACACAGCTATTAGTTGTTCCCAAGTCAATACCGATAATTTTTCCCATATCTTTGTTTTTTTATTTTCTGTTAATAAATGAATTTTTATTTTCGCACTTTGACTTTTGCAAACCGCGTGCCAAAATCAGATTTACTGACAACAAATATGACAAAAATGTCAGTTTTTCTTATTTTTCTTTGGCAATAAGAATATATAATGTAACTTTGCGCCGGGTTCGAGGTTCGGGACACCATACTATAATGAGTGCCGTCGATTAAAAGGGAATGCCGTGCAAACCGGCAACAGTACCCGCTGCTGTAAGTTCCTTATAACAGCCAACAAAAAGCCACTGTCGCGTTCGGCGGGAAGGTGTTGGACTGCTGGAACGAGTCAGAAGACCTGCCTTGCACTCCACGGATTGTGATGTCTGCGGGATTACGGACGGCATGATTCTGGCAATGCACTACACCAAGATGAAGGCCCGATGCGAATTGGGCCATAGGGATTGTTGTATAATTATGATACTGCGCACGAGCATTATTTTTTAACAAACAAAATAATATTAGCTTATGAGTAAAATTTTTACATCTGTACTTGCAGTGCTTATTGCTATGCAGGCACACGCACAGGTTGCAACTGCAACATTCGAGAACATCACTGTTAATGGCGAGGAGTCTTTTTGGGGCGACAAAACCAAAGATGGACAAAACACTTGGACTTCTGGCGGTTATACCTTCGGAACTTTCTATTCAAGCTTCGGCGGAGGCTACTATTCTAACTTTGTTGTAAGCAACAACAAGTTGACTGATGGTACTGGCAGCGACAAGCCATACCAGTCAACAGCAAGCGGCGCAAAGAACGGAAAAAACTATGCCGTCTTCTATTATGAAACATATTATCCTGAAGCCTCTAATGAGGTAAGCCTGTCGGAAGAAGCAACAGTAAGCGGATTCTGGGTTTGCAACAACACATACGCCATGTACGTTGTAACAAACGGCAACAATTTTGCCAGAAAATTCGGACAGGGTGACTATCTTAAACTGACAATGACAGGCTTCAACGCAAAGGGCGAGATTACAGGCTCTGTTGACCAGATGCTTGTAGACTGCACCGAAGCCGGCAACTGGGTTTGCGTAAAAGACTGGCGCTGGGTAGACCTCACCTCTCTTGGCAAGGTTAAGAGCGTCAAGTTCTCAATGAGTTGTACCGACAATACGTCTGGCTGGATGAAGACTCCTTCATATTTCTGCATGGACGACTTTGGCGGCACTGCACCAGAGAAGAACACCGAGTATGCAA
>JBGUGY010000191.1:0-3518 GCA_045111775.1 Bacteroidaceae bacterium
GGGGTAAGTTCGGTATTGTCTGTCACCTTCGGGTCGTAAGCCTCCAATTCGCTTGGCACTTCAACCTTCGGAGCAGTCAGAAGCTTCATGTTTCCGTTACCCTCTACGGTTATCTTCAACGTAAGAGTCTCGTTTTCTTTCAGTTTCGTAGTGTTCACCTCGCTCTTAATGTCGAAGTCGCCTACAGCACCCGAGAAATTCTCTGGCTTGCTTGGCAACGGCATAACGTCGATGGTGATTTTCGGAGTCGGAATGAACTTCTTGACTGGAACTTTGCCGTTTCCGTTGAGCATTGCATCGAACGGATCGTCAGAACCGTTATCCTGAAGAACGACAGCTTCTGCCTTCAAAGCAGGGATTTCGAGTTTGCCGCTCTGCTGAGGGAAGAGAACATACTGCGACCACACACAAGTGTTGTAGTTGATTCCGTTGCGTCGTTCAATCTCGAATGTCTTTTCCTTTGACAAAGGCACTTCCTGAGTGTGGAAGCCCTTCATATCTGGCATGTTAAGCGCAAACTGATTGAGTTCGACAAGGGTGTAAATCTTGTATGTAAGCAAGATGGCTTCCTGCTCATAGACTTTCGATTTGTTTACGGTTGTAACCACAAACAAATCCTTCTGTGTGATGGCATTTCCTGCCTTGCTTGCCTTTGTCGAAGAAGATGACGATGTGCCAGCCGACGAACCGCCTCCTGCCGCGTTCACCTTAACGCTTGTTGTCGATGATGACGCAGGCTTGCCGTTTACCGATGCCGACGCTCCCGGAATGGTATATGTTCCGGGCTTCGTTGCCAACACAATATAAGTAAACTTAGTACGTCCCTGTCGCGTAGTCTTGCCATTTACCATGGTAATGCTCTGCGACGTGCTCTGGTTAGGACCACTAAGAATGTTCAGTCCACTAATATTCTTCGGACCGTGGAAATGATTTACATCGACCGATTCAATAGTGTACTCTACCCTGAATTTATCTCCTACCGAAACCAATCCCGGCGCATAGATTTTGATTGTCTGCGCACCGGCATTGATTATCACACCAAAAATGATGCAAATTATAACGAATATTCTCTTCATACTATCTACTACCAGTTTTTCTCAAGACTACGACGGTTGCTCTGAACCTTCTGTTGCAACTTATTCTGAACATTTTTCTCGTCCTGCATTACAGCGTTCAGCATCTGCTTGGCATTCTGCTTAGTCATGCTACTCTTCTGAGGTTCTTGTTGCAGTTGTTTCTTTTCTACCTTCTTTTCCTCTTGCTTCTGCTGTTGCTGTTGTTGCTTCTTCTGTTCTTTCTTCTCGTCGTCCTTTTTCTGATTCTTAGTCTGCTTCTTGCAAAGAATGTAGTTGTAGCGCGCCTCGTCGTCGTTAGGGTTGTAGCGCAACGCCTTCTTATACATCTCGGCAGCCTGATTCAGGTTTCGCACACACTGAAGAACAACACCCATGTTGTGATAAATCATGGCAAGTTTAGACTTGTTGTCTGTCATCTTCGAAGCCTTCTCAAACTGCTCGTACGCCTCCTTGCCTTTCTGCTGCAACAAGTAGGCGTTTCCGAGATTGTAGACCGCCTCGACGTTATTGCAATTCCGCTCAACTGCCTTGAGGTAGTATTTCTCTGCCTCGACAAAATTGCTGTCTCTCATCATTCTGTTGCCCTTGCGGATATAGTCGCGGTCTGTCTGCGCCATGGCACATACCGGCAGGATCAGCATAAATATAATGAATATGAAAAATTTCTTCATGGTCATTTAGAGAATAATTTGAACTTCTTTGACAACGGATTCTTCTTTTCAAGAACGCAGATGTCGACTACAAGCAACACAAGCACAAGCAACGCAAATGCCTGAAACTGCTCGTCGTATTCAGAATAGATTGTACTCTCCATCTCACTCTTTGCCAACTTGCTGATTTCTGCATTCAGCTCGTTCTGCGCCGAATTCGAGTTGTCAACGTGGATGTATTTGCCCTTGCCCGACTGCGCAATCTGGCGGCACATTTCCTCGTTCAGACGAGTGATAACGGTGTTGCCCGAATGGTCGGTCATATATCCGCCATTTCCATCAGGAATGCGAGCACCACTGGCATCACCAATACCCAAGATGTAGATATTTATGCCCTTCTTCTGAGCCTCTCTTGCAGCCTCAATTGCTCCTCCCTCGTTGTCCTCACCATCGGTAATAAGGATGATGGCACGACCAACCTTGTCGTTCTTCGAGAAACTACTAGATGCAATCTTTATGGCTTTCTTGATGTCGGTTCCCTGAAGGTTTATGAGCGAAGGATTTGCCCCATCGAGGAACATCTTTGCCGAAACATAATCGGCTGTCATTGGCAACTGTGTGAAGGCATCGCCGGCAAAAAGTACCAGTCCAACCTTATCGTTATCCATATTGTCGACCAACTTAGACACAATCATCTTGGCACGTTCCAGACGGTTTGGCGAAACATCTTCTGCCATCATCGAGTTCGAGATATCCATACAAATCATCGCCTCAATGCCGCTTCGCTTAACCGTATCCATCTTTGAACCGAACTGCGGACGCGCCAGCATAACGATAACAAGTGTCAACGCTACGCACACCAGCCAGAACTTAACGTCGGGACGGTAAGACGAATAGTCAATCATCAATTGCTTCAGCAAATTCCATTCGCCGTATTTTGCCATACGGCGTTTCTTATGCCAATTCGAAAGATAATACAATCCAATCAGAACTGGTATAATGAAAAGTATATACAGATAATTAGAATCTTCAAATCGGAACATTGTACACTTGTTTATGGAATTCTTTTTAATATTGTGTTACGCAACAGCAGCTCGGCAAATATGCAGAAGAATGCAATCCATGCAAACAACTGATACGTCTCGCTGCGCTTGCTGTATTCCTTAACACTCAACTTTGTTTTCTCAAGTTTGTCGATATCCTTGTAAATCTGCTCAAGTTGCTCCTTAGATGTGGCACGATAGTACGCTCCGTCGGTAGCAGTTGCAATGTCGGTAAGCGTCTTCTCATCAATCTCAACAGGAACGTTGACGTATTGGATTCCAGCACCAGTATCCATCGGGAACGGAGCATATCCAACCGAGCCAACGCCGATGGTATAGACTCTCACGCCAAGACTCTTGGCAATCTCGGCAGCCGTAGCCGGAGAAATATCGCCTCGGTTGTTAGAGCCATCGGTCAACAGAATGATAACCTTGCTCTTTGCCTTGCTGTCCTGAAGTCGGCTCACGCCTGTGGCAATACCCATACCAATGGCCGTTCCGTCCTCAATCATGCCGCGTTGCGCTATGTCGCATTGCACGTTGTTGAAGAGGTTGAGCAGAACATTGTGGTCAGTCGTCATCGGGCATTGAGTGAAACTTTCGCCGGCAAAGATTGCCAGACCGATATTGTCGTTCGGACGGCTGTTGATGAACTCGGCAGCCACTTCCTTAGCCGCTTCGATGCGGTTCGGCTTCAAGTCCTCGGCAAGCATACTCGTACTCACGTCCATACACATCATGATATCGAT
>JBGUGY010000192.1:0-4557 GCA_045111775.1 Bacteroidaceae bacterium
ACCGAAAAACTAAGCAAAACGATAACTTTTTTCAAATTTCCTTCATTTTTTCTATTGTCTTTATTCATTTTGAGCCACAAAATTACATAAAGTCCCACGAAAAAGGCCCCGACAAGACCGAAAAAGTGTCTGCCGAGGTGAAAGTCTGAACAAATGTTCAGGGGTTTAGTGAATATTTGGAATTCTGGCTATATTTTTTCGTTATAATTCTGTTATTCTGATACCGCCTTTGGCGTTTGACTCTCGCCCTGTTTCAGTTGCGGACGGGGGACGCTCCCATATCTGCCAGTCGTCGATTTCCTTGAAAAAGGCGGGCGAGGTAACATAATGATAATAATTCAAAATAATAAATAATGAAGGCTTAGCCCTCTTATTTGAAATGTATTATGAAACCAAGGAAAAGCGATCTACGCATATAATTCATTATATAGCTCTTAGAGTAATCTTCATTATAATATATAGCACTGTTATTATCTGAATTAAACAAATTTGTAATACCTAAAAAAAACATTGCCTTACCAAAGCTAAAGCCAACAGTCTTTGAAACATTGACACAGACATTAAAATACCTATTAAATTGAGACGAATTGATATGCTGAGAATACACTGGAATGTAGTAATCGTATTCTGAGTTATAAATTGCGTCTTCAACAGGAGTATAATAGGTGCCTGGCCTATCCCAGACGGACAATGCTACATTTAAAGTTTTTGGATTTTCATAGCTCAAAGTACTTTTTATGAAATAATTAACCTTATCCTCTCCTCTATATGTACTTTCAAGAAACGAATAACGGGTATCCAAATAATAATTTGATATTGTCCAAGAAAGATTTTTCAATAATTGAACATCAAAGGATGCTTCAATACCAAATATATTTTTCTTATATTCGCCAATCATAGGAGCCATCCTGTTTATTCCTTTTTCATCTTTCAAATATACAGCAAAATGTCCTCGAAGCCAAGATTTATTATAATCATATTCAAAGCATACTTGACGACAAGACATTTTAGAATATCTTAATAATGCACTTTCATAATAATTATACATATGAAGACTTGCAGCCGTAATGAGGACCTTATGAATAGTATTGGCGTATTTCATGCTAAGATTGGCATTTAATGATGGCTTACTTTCTTTTGCGAAACAATATTTTGCCCCTAATAAAGCACTGTAATCCCCCGAAATCAGTTTTATTGAGAAATAAGGCGTAATTTGTCCCATAGCCCCATTTGTAGCATCAGACCAGTTGTTATAATCAGAGTTGGCATTGTAATTTGAGAAAATACTGTTTATTCCTAGTAAATACTGAATATGATCATTCATAAACTGAGAATAAGAAACGGCTCCATACAGATAGTTACAGTGTTCATTCATCATGACACTATTGTAATTTATATCCGATTTAAGATGAGAATACGAGAGATCTGCTTTTAGTTTTACCCCATCATGGTAATACTCATAATTGACGATACTATTTAAATAAGTAGTTTTATTAAGATAGTTTGCATTATTATCATAATAAGGCATTGGATAATTACCATCTTCGCAGATATATGAGGAATATAATGAATATTTTGAGTTTTTGAGTCGCTTATAGAAATGAACTCCGGCATCGCAACTACGGTAATGATTAATATTATCGAGATTATTCATCTTTAAAAATGGATATAAATCCGTATATGATAGATAAGATTCAATAAAACTATTGTTAAAGTTCTTTGTTATAGAAAAGCTGGAGCCGACTGTAGACAAAAACAGAGTTCTTTTATCACTTATCTCAGTGTTAAGTTGCATATCAACACTGCCTGAAGCAGAATTCTCGAATTCTATTGGAGAGTTTGAAGCATAAATTGACTCACTACTCACAAACGAAGTATTCATTGAAGAAGTACTTGCAATAGAGTTGTTAACCAAATTACCTTTGGTTGGATAGAAGATAGGGACCTCATTGATATACACCATAGTATAGCCCATAGAACTTCCACGGAGAGAGGGCTTAGCGCTTTCATTAGTATTGGTAGAAGCAGCTGAAGATAGTACAGCATTCAAAGGGTCGGCTTGGGAACTGGGCGAAGAATAAATTTCCAGTTGACTATATGATTTCATGGGGAAATCACTACTAAACTCTTTACTCCTGAACACCAACACCTCATTGAGATGCGTTGACTCTTCTGTCATAACAACTTTATTGTTTTGCAGCAATTCATACACGGAAATTCTTTGCTCACGCAAACCGATAAACGAAAAAACTATAGAATCACTTTCCTGTACATCAGAAATATAAAAACAGCCTAAGCTATCACTTACGAAAAAATTGTCATTATGATTTGCGACATAAACAAGTACACCAGGCAAAGGTTCATCATTAGCCATAATAGTGCCATGGACATCAAGAGAGAAAGCATGTCCATGGACTATTATGAACAACATAGTTGATATAGCACGACAGCTCATCTTATAATTACAGCTGTTTCTTAAGTCTTAAGATATCCTGTGAAGTCGGGAATAGTTTTATAGCCTGTAGAAACATTGCATTTGCTTTGGCTTTATCACCGTTTTCAAGATAATACTGAATAAGTAACGAATACGAATCGGCTACACCCCAAGTCGGAGCAAATGGTCTTGGCGAATTATTCAGATTGATGGCCTTAAGCAGCAATTCCTCTGTTTTCTTTTTACCACCATATTCTTTGGGAGTATAATAGTCATAATAACCATTAACGAAGAATGCCCTTGGATTCGAAGCACCCAATTCCATTGCCAGTTTGAGACTCTTGCTCAACTTATCCATAAATATAAACATATCCTGGCGTTTGACAAACTGGAAATAGAAAACCTGCTCATATGCGAGCAGACTATAGTACTCTGAGTCTTTATTACCAATCTCTTCAAGATAGTTCATTGCTTGCTCAACATACTTCTGAGAATTTTCCATGTCTGACTCTTTAAAAGCGGATACCGATTTGTAGTATGTAAGATAAGAAAGCCAGTATAAATAATAAGACTTGATATTGCTAGATTTCTCAGATTTATAACCGGCCATTATGTTTCTTTCCAGATCGTCATAGGCATTTGGAGCGTTAAAAGAAGCAATAAAACAACTATCAATTTTTTCTTGTACTCTATCAAGAACCCTTGCTCGTTGAGCAAATACGGAATCGCTGATTAATACAAGTAACGACAATAATAAAAAAGTCTTTTTCATAATTCAACGTTTAATACTTTTTTATATATACACAAAAACAAGCAATAGCGCAATAGCCCAAGCTGTACTGTCACGTAATCCCCAGAGCGAAATAGACAAACCAATGAGAGAATAGATAGTTTTCTCACGGCTTGCCGACAGAGAGATACGACTTCAGCGCATCGACGTATGCCTCGAACGCCTGCCGACCCTTGTCGGTGATGCGGCAGATGGTGCAGGGACGCTTGCCTTTGAAGGTTTTCTCGACATCGATGTAGCCCGCCGCCGACAGTTTATCGACCTGCACACTCAGGTTGCCCGCCGTGGCTCCCGTCTGCTCCTTGATGTAGGGGAACTCGGCCTCGTCGGCACTGATGAGCAACGACATCACGGCCAGTCGCAACTCAGAATGCAGCAGTGGGTCTAATGGCTGGAACATAGTTGTGTCCTCCTTACTTTTGGTCCTGTAATTGAATCAATGCTCCAGGCAAAACGAGGCCAACGATTGCTACGGCTGCCATTACATAAAGCTGTTCGTGACTAGAGAAATGAAGGGCACCGAAGAAGCCGCCTAAGCCCGCGATGAAGCCGCAAACCTGTATGATGCGGTTGCGGATGATGAGTCCCGTGATTGTTGTTCCCATTCCGAAACACAGGGAAATGACGCTCGTAATACAGCCGAAAGCATACACTTTAGGCATAATCAGTTCCAAAGGCAGTATTCCGCTACCTATAAAGCCGAACAGGAAGCCGATGCCGCCGCAGAACATACCGAATGTAGCCCAAACATTGCCGATAGTCTTGCCTACAAAAGTTGTGGGAACTGTTTCTTTCTTTTTGTCAATCATCCTGTTGCCTACGTAGCCGAACAACCACATGACAGCCCATAGAGCATTCCATGCTGGCCCGCCGTGATTGGCCCACAGATAGGCAATGATAAATGAGAATACGACAACGCACACGCCCCACCATATCAGCGGCACGGCCGAATTTCGGGTAATCGTACGCTGGCTGCGCTCAATCGACTCACGAATGATTTCCAGACTGCGCTCGGCAGTCATATTGCTGTTTTCTTCCATTGTTGTTTTTGTTTTGAGGGTTCTTGAATCTTTTTTATTCACTTTCGCCCCGTCGTCCCTCCTGCAGCAAGGTCGGACAGCGCGTCGCATTACCGGTTTGCGCTGCAAAGATAAACAACTTTATAATATAAACCAAATTATAAAGCAGAAATCTATCAGGAAGGCGTGTTATTTAACATTTGGAAACAGAAAAAGGGTGTTTTTCGTGGTCATATGTATTGGTGATGCCCTCCACGCGGTTCTCGTACATAAAGAAATCGTCTATCTGTGCCATATTGCTCTTTGTTTTATTC
>JBGUGY010000193.1:0-2009 GCA_045111775.1 Bacteroidaceae bacterium
ACGGCTACAGCGGTCCGGTTGAGGCATGGGCTTGCGGTCTGCTCTTCGACATCGTCGACATCATCGGAAACGACATAAAGTTCTGCAACCTCGGACAGAGCAAGAACGGCGCAGGCTGGAACACGGCAAACAGCGTGCTTTGGCAATGTACGGCTGGCGAGATTTTCTGCTACTCACCCGATGCCGACAACACCAACCATTGCTACTACAACTGGTCGAAGGAGAGCGGCGACGGCGACTGGTACGGCGGCGGAAACTTCGGCAAGCCACGAAGTCTGTTCGCGCAGCAGCTTGAGGACAGAACAAGCGCAAAGAATGCCGAGAAATGCCGCATATACATGCGAAACACCAACGCCAGCAGCAACCCAACCGTTGAGGATGCGCAGATTCTTGCAGAGGAAGCCAGAACAGTTCCGCGCGTAACGCTCGAAGCATGGATTGACTCTGCCGTATTCAACAGCGATTTGCTGGCTCAGGGCAAGGCTAAGGTCATCAGCGCACCGGCAAAGAAGAGCGAGGCGGCTCATCATAACATAGCCATTGCCAACGGACAGATTACAAAAGACGGCAGCGCAATCGCCGGAAATCTGTACAGCACTCCGTGGTGGCGCGGCAACATCCGTCCGTCGTTCGTAAGCGGCTTCTACTCTTCCCCTGCCGTAACCCGATTCGTTCCCGACCGCGAAGGTACGGGGCTGACCGACCGCATAGACTCGGTTGTGAACTACATGAACAAAAACGACTACTGCATATTTGCACAGAACTACGGACTTTGGACAGACCGACGTCGCGACGACCATCTGCGAGTAAAGCGCCGCGATGCCGACGTGTGGGCTCCGTTCTACGAGCAGCCTCTGGCACGCTCAGGCAAGGAAACGGCTTGGGACGGACTGACAAAATACGACCTCACGAAACCGAACAAATGGTACTTTGCACGTCTTAACGAATTTGCAGACAAGTTTGACGGACTGCTCTACTTCCACCACTATTTCCAGCATAACATTCTCGAGGCTGGAGCGCATTGGGTTGACAGTCCTTGGCGTCCGGTAAACAACATCAACGGCTCAGTATTTCCAGAGCCTGTGCCATTCACCGGCGACAAGCGTATCTTCGTGGCTACGTTCTTCTACGACATCAATAATCCGAAAATGGCTGAACTGCACAGACAGTACATCCGCCAGCAACTCGACCAGTTTAAGGGCAAGGATAACGTCGTTCATCTCATCAGCGAGGAGTTTACAGGTCCGCTCCACTTCGTACAGTTCTGGATTGACTGCATAAAGGAATGGGAGGCAGAAAACGGCAGAGTGAAGGTTGCACTCTCGGTTACGAAAGATGTTCAGGATGCAATCCTCTCCGACCCTTCGAGAGCATCGGTGGTCGACATCATCGACATAAAATACTGGCACTACAACACCAAAGGTCTGTGGGCAATAGAAAGCGGAAAAAATCTTGCTCCACGCCAATGGCAGCGCAAGTTCAAGCCGGGCTCAACAGGATTTAACGAGGTGTTCAAGGCTGTGAGCGAATACAAGCAGAAGTACCCGGAAAAGGCGGTTACATACTCGGCTCAGAACTTCGACAAGAACGGATGGGCTGTGCTGATGGCTGGCGGCTCGTGCGCAAACATAAAGGTTGACAATGCCTTCCGCAAGAAGCTTCTGGCATCGGTTGCCGGCATGAAACCTGAAGTTGCAAGCGATGACATCAAGGTTATGAAGGGTGACAACGCGGCACTCGTCTACCTTAGCGGCGCAACGGCAAAGGTCTCTCTCCCTGCCGGAAAATTCACGCTCTACCAAATAGACAGCACAGGAAAGGTGAAGAAAATCTCAGGCAATATAAAAGGTGAATACGCGTTTGGCGAAAAGGCAGAAAAGGGCGTGTATTGGTTTACAAAGTAAAGTTGACAATTCACAGTTGACAATTGCTTTCTATGTTAAAATCCAAATATTTCGACCATTTTTTTTGTTTATGCTGATATTTTATAATCTTTGTCAAAAAGCTGC
>JBGUGY010000194.1:0-4774 GCA_045111775.1 Bacteroidaceae bacterium
TACAACCGCGTGAGGATGCAGAAGACCGACTTCGAGTTCAAGAAAGCCATAATGGCAGAGGGCGACTTCCAGATTAGAAAGCACAAAACGGAGTGGCACCGAAAGATTTCGCTCGCACTTGCCTGCGTAGTGTTCTTCTTCATCGGAGCACCTCTGGGAGCCATCATCCGCAAGGGCGGACTGGGAATGCCAGTAATTGTGTCGGTGATAATATTCATCTTCTACTACATCATCGACAACTCGGGCTACAAGATGGCGCGCGACGGCGAGATTCCGGTGGTACTGGGAATGTGGATAAGCACATTTATCCTTGCGCCGATGGGACTGTTCCTTACATACAAGGCAAACAACGACTCGGCGGTATTCAACAAGGACGCATACGCAAACTTCTTCCGCAAGCTACTGGGACTCAGACTCTCAAGGCACGTTGCACGAAAGGAAGTCATCATCTATCCGCCAAACTACGACACTCTGCCCGAGCGATTCAACGCGCTCACCGAGGAGTGCGAGACATACTCGAGCAAGCACAGGCTCATCGTTCCGCCTAACCCTCTCAGGATATTCCTGCGCAACCGTCCCGACGTGGCAGTAGAGGAGATTAGCGAGCGCATGGAGGCTCTACTCGAAGAACTGGGCAACACAAAAGACACGGTGCTCATAGGCATGATAAACGAATATCCGATACTTGCCGTGAGCGCGCATACAAGTCCGTTCGGCAAACGATGGAAGAATCTGCTGTCGGGGCTATGCCTGCCACTTGGAATTATACTTTACCTGCGCATCTGGCGTTTTCGTCGCAGGTTATACAGAGATATGAAGAAAATAGTAAAGAACAACAACGACATCTGCGTGCGTATTGGGGTTCTGCGCGACAAAAAACTGATTGACTAAACATAACGTATGAGCGAATTTAAATTAAATACAATCGAAGAGGCAATAGCCGACTTCAAGGAAGGAAAGTTCGTAATCGTGGTCGATGATGAAGACCGAGAGAACGAAGGCGACTTCATCACCGCAGCCGAGATGATTACTCCCGAGAAGGTTAACTTCATGCTACAGAACGGACGAGGCGTGCTCTGCTGCCCTATCACCATATCAAGGGCAAAGGAACTCGACCTTAACCATCAGGTCGAGGACAACACGTCGATGCTCGGCACGCCGTTCACCATTACCGTCGACAAGCTGGACGGATGCACCACGGGAGTTTCGGCACACGACCGCGCCGAGACAATCAAGGCTCTTGCCGACCCTAACTCAACGCCTCAGACATTCGGCCGTCCGGGGCACATCAACCCTCTCTACGCTCAGGACAAGGGCGTTATCCGCCGCGCCGGACATACCGAGGCAGGAGTAGACATGGCCCGACTTGCAGGACTTCAGCCGGCAGCCGCCCTCATCGAGATTCTGAACGAGGACGGAACAATGGCACGAATGCCACAGCTTCAGGAAGTGGCAAAGAAGTTCGACATGAAGATTATAACCATTCGCGACCTCATCGCCTACCGCCTGAAGCAGGAAAGCACCGTAGAGAAAGGTCCGGAGGTGAACATGCCAACCGAATACGGCAACTTCAAGATGACCGTCTTCCGCCAGCTGAGCAACGGTCTTGAGCACTCAGCTTTGGTAAAGGGCACTTGGGAGGAAGACGAGCCTATTCTGGTTCGCGTACACTCATCGTGCGTTACGGGCGACATCTTCGGAAGCCAGCGATGCGACTGCGGAGCACAGCTTCACACAGCCATGCAGGAGATTGAGAAAGCCGGGAAGGGCGTGGTTCTATATATGAATCAGGAAGGTCGCGGCATCGGTCTGTTCAACAAAATAAGAGCCTACAAACTGCAGGAAGAAGGCTTGGACACCGTAGATGCCAACACACACCTTGGCTTCCAGCCCGACGAGCGCGACTATGGCGTCGGAGCGGAAATTCTCCGTCAGCTTGGAGTCAAGAAGATTAAGCTCTTGACAAACAACCCTGTAAAGCGTGTTGGACTCGAGGCTTACGGCTTGCAGATTGTCGAGAACGTGCCAATAGAGATAAAGCCTAACCGCTTTAACGAGAGATATTTGAAAACAAAAATGGAGCGAATGGGACACACCCTTCACTTCAACAAATAAATTACAAACAAAAAAAACATTTAACTATGGCAAATTATCCTAATTTCGACCAGTTTCAGTCTAAGGCTGGTTACACCACAGAATCAAGCAGCCGCTCATTCTACTCAGAGAACGCAGTTGCAACTCTTATGCGCAACATGTACGCATGGATGGCTATCGCACTTGTAATAACAGGCTTCACAGCCTTTGCTATTGCAAATTCGTACTCTCTGATATATGCACTCGTCACAAATTCTATATTGTTCTACGGACTCATCTTCGCAGAAATAGGACTTGTGTATTTCCTCTCATCACGAATCTTCAGGATGTCGTTTACTACGGCAGGATTGCTCTTCGCCGTATATTCAATACTCAACGGAGTAACATTGAGCCTTATCTTCTTGATATTTAACATTGGCTCAATCGTTTCAACATTCTTCATCACAGCCGGAACATTCGGCGCGATGGCTATCGTTGGCTCATTCCTGAAGAAAGACCTCAGCTTCATCGGTCGCTTTGCGCTCATGGCTCTTATCGGCCTTATCATCGCTGGCGTCGTTAACATGTTCATGAGAAGCGAAGGCTTCAGCTTCATCATCGCAATTATCGGCGTACTCGTATTCACAGCCCTCACAGCCTACGATGCTCAGAAGATGAAGAACCTTATTGCAGAGAACGGCTACGAGGTTAACGAAAACACACAGAAGCTGGCACTTATTGGCGCGCTTAATCTGTACCTCGATTTCGTTAACTTGTTCTTGTATCTGCTCAGACTTTTGGGCTCACGCAGAGACTAATCAACAAGAAATAGAAAAAATCTGTTAAAAATGCGGTTTACAAGTCATTTTGTAAACCGCATTTGCTATTTTTCGTTAATATTTTTTGAAGAATAAAGAAAAGTTCGTACCTTTGCACACCAGTTTAAACAACAATAGATAACTTATAGAATAATGAACCAACTATCCGACCGTCTGAACAGACTTTCGCCTTCGGCTACCCTTGCAATGTCGCAGAAGAGTAGCGAGCTAAAGGCACAGGGAATTGACGTTATTAACCTAAGTGTAGGTGAGCCAGACTTCGACACTCCCGACTACATCAAGGAGGCAGCAAAGAAGGCAATCGACGAGAATTACTCAAGATATTCTCCGGTTCCGGGCTATCCAGCACTTCGCAACGCAATCGTAGCCAAGCTGAAGAACGAGAACAACCTCGACTACACTCCAGCGCAGATTCTTTGTTCAAATGGCGCCAAGCAGAGCGTATGCAACACCATCATGGCACTCGTAAACGAGGGCGACGAGGTTATCATACCTGCTCCATACTGGGTTAGCTACCCACAGATGGTCAAGTTGGCAGATGGCGAGCCTGTAATCGTAGAGGCTACTTTCGAGCAGAACTTCAAGATTACTCCTGAGCAGCTCGAGGCTGCCATCACTCCAAAGACACGCGCACTCATCCTCTGCTCTCCATCAAACCCTACAGGTTCGGTTTACACTAAGGAAGAGCTTGAGGCTCTTGCCGATGTATTGAAGAAGCATGAGCGCGTAATCGTTATTGCCGACGAGATTTACGAGCATCTTAACTATACTGGCATCAAGCATGCAAGCATGGCATCGGTTGATGGCATGAAGGAGCGCACAGTAATCATCAACGGTGTGTCAAAGGCATACGCAATGACTGGATGGCGTATCGGTTTCATCGCCGCTCCAGAGTGGATTGTTAAGGGCTGCAACAAGCTTCAGGGTCAGTACACAAGCGGTCCTTGCTCTGTATCACAGAAGGCTGCCGAGGCTGCATACACAGGTTCACAGGAGCCACGCGAGACAATGCGCAAGGCATTCGAGCGTCGTCGCGACCTTATCGAGAAGTTGGCAAAGGAGATTCCGGGATTCGGCGTAAATCACCCTACTGGCGCTTTCTACCTCTTCCCAAAAATCGACTCTTACTTCGGAAAGTCGTACAATGGCACAACCATCAACAACTCAACCGACTTTGCAATGTACCTGCTTAACGAGGCACACGTTGCAACAGTAGGCGGCGATGCCTTCGGAAGTCCAAAGTGCTTCCGTATGAGCTACGCTACAAGCGATGAGAACATCACCGAAGCTATGAAGCGCATCAAGGAGGCTTGCGCTAAGCTGAAATAAGACCTATTTCACAGACTTATATAATAAACCAACGGAATCTTGTCTGCCCCTAACCGGGCGGGCAAGATTTTTTTCTGATTTAAATCAAAAAGAATCTTTGTCTAATCGAAAACGACAAGAAATATTCGTCATTATCCTATTTTTTCTATACCTTTGCAACAAATAAATCGATTTACGACTACTGAACTTGACAGCAAAAATAAGCAAGTAGCAATGCCTGAAGCTTTTAGAAGGCTATCTAAACATTAAAAGAAAGGATGTTAAAAAAACTATCTTTATTATTGTGCTGTGCCGCAATAACCTTCTGCATTTCCTGTAAGCCAGAAGACAGGGACATACCGCCTACAATCTTTCAAGAAAATATGGAGGTATCAAAAGAAAAGTCTGAAACCTATTTCAGGGTAGGACCAAGAGACTATGACATGGGATGGATTCGCATATTTTCAAAAGACGAGAAACAAAACGAAAACGCCACATATAAAGATATTGCAATTACTAAAGAAATAACGAATAAAGAAACAACAGAAATAGAA
>JBGUGY010000195.1:0-4514 GCA_045111775.1 Bacteroidaceae bacterium
AGACAACATTTCCTTTCAGAATATCACATTGGGAAACTACTGCAACGTTGACCTCGCCTACCCTCTCAACCCGAAGTTGAACAGGAATAAGCGCAATGACGCCATCGTTCAGGCGCAACTTGCCATCTGCAACGGCGACAACTACAAGGCCGAGAATTGCAGATTCATCTCGCGCCTGAACCTCTGCCCTTTTGCCGGAGCAAGACACGCCACATTCAGCAACTGCTATTTCGAATGTACCGACGACGCGCTTTGCGGAACAGGAACGTACAACGACTGCTCGTTCACGTTCTTCTCGTCAAAGCCGTTCTACACCACATCGGCCCAAGGCGCGACGTTCAACAGATGCAAGATTCACACAAAAGTAAGCGGAACGCAATATCTGACTAAAGTAAGCGGTCCGGTAAGGATGATTGACTGCGAATGGACGAGCGACGACCCGAATCTCGACATAAAATGGTGCAAAGACCCTAACCCGAAGCATCTTTGCACAATGCAAGGCAACACGCTAAACGGAAAGCCGTTCAACCTTCCGCCAACGCCTAATATTCCGCGCCCGATAAAGCATCCGTATGCGGCATTGCAGTCGCAGCCAGAAATAATAGAAGGACAATGGACTTACGACGCATACAAGCCCGAAGATACAGCCGAGTTCAACTGGAGCATAGACAAAAGCAAATCGCCTTGGTGCTATGGCGAGGGCATCGACGGAGCAGAGGGTTGCTACGGACTTATCCAGAACGTGAAAGGCGCGAGAATGATGTATACCGCCAAGAGCGACGAGGAATACAACGGTCAGATTCTGCACATCGGATTAGCACCTTGCAAGAGTGCCGGACAGGGCTTCGGCAGCGCGACCGGGCAGTATCTCGACATCTGCATAAAATTCGACACAAGAACCTTGACCGGCTACGGAATACGCTTCGTCAGGACTCCGCAGCACGACAGAGCCGTAGACGTTTATCTTGTTGAATACAAGGATTCGAAAGTAACAGCCATCAGCAAGGCTGAGAAATGCACGCTATTCAGAAAAGGCTGTCAGCTGACACTCAAAGCCACGGGCGACAAGCTGACTGCGACAATAAAGAACGGCGGCAACTCGCAAGAGCTTTCAGCCGTAATGCAGTCGCCAAACAAGTTTGGAGGAATACACATTCAGCATACAGGCAGCACGGGCGCATCGGCTACCGTAATAACCGCAATACATTCGGAATACACGGAAAAATAAAGTCCGGAAAGCCGGACACTCATTCCGAGCGAATACGCGAGTCCGACACACGCCATGTAACGATATGTGAATTTATAAATCATTACACCCCAAAAGTAACCTTCAAGATAGCTTCAAGATACGGAGAAGGAACGGGGTAGCTACGGGGAAGATACGTTCAAGGTACGTTCAACCTACGTTCATCCTACGTTATAGGTACGTGGAAGCAAGCCGAAAGGTTCGGACAAGTAAGCCTGAAGGTTCGGACAAGGTACGAGGAAGAAAGCCTATGACAATCTACAATTGATAATTGACAGTTGACAATTGACAGTTTTTTTTGAAAATTGAGAGTTGAAAGTTGAAAAACTTCCTTTTGGGATGAGAACTGTTTTATCATTATTAACGAAGGTTCAGTTTTCAAGGCAACGGATATTATCGAAACAAAGCTGGGCGTTCGTCTCGAACGAATCTCGAAGGAATCCCGAACAAAAGGGCATAAAAAAAGGCTCGCAACCGCAAAATGTTTTCATGCAGTTGCGAGCTTTTTTTACACAATAGAGAACTATCACGAAAAGAACTCGTCAGCTTTCCGTTTGGCTTTCTCGATGGCAGTTTTCGAAGCATTCAGTCTGATGCGGGCAACCGCCCATGCCACCACACCAAAATCATCGGTATAGCCCAAGCCCGGAATGAGGTCGGGAATCACATCCAAGGGTGAAATGAAATACCCTATCGCGCCCATTATTATCGCCTTGTCGGCAGCCGAAGCCTCGGGGAAAGCATACCATAGAACCAGGACATTCTCAACAAGTTCACGGCCTGCCGTCTTGGCATACTTCGCAAGCTTGTTCATCAGACCGTCTTCCGAGAAATCCTTCTTGTATTTCTCTATTTCATATTTCTTGATATCATCCATAACATTCAGAATTTAAATGACTACTTTTGCAAACATACAAAAAGAAAACACAAAATCATAATTTCCGCCTAAGTTTATCACATTCGGCAGAAGAACATTCTGTAAAAATGCAGAATCACATCATTTTATCAAACGAAACACTTTGCCAATTCAAAAAAGTTATGTATTTTTGCCGCCGATTTAGTCCGTGGAGGCTAAGAAGAAACCGAACGAATCGGTTCGCCTTGCGGAGAAAACCCGTTTAAATTTTATAAAATGTACGCAATCGTAGAGATTAACGGTCAGCAGTTCAAGGCTGAAGAGGGCAAGAAATTGTTCGTTCATCACATCGTTGATGCAGAGGCAAACGCAACTGTTGAATTTGACAAGGTGTTGTTGGTTGACAACAACGGTACTGTAACAGTAGGTGCTCCAGCCGTAGCAGGAGCAAAGGTAGTTGCTGAGGTAGTTTCACCACTTGTAAAGGGCGACAAGGTTCTTGTTTTCCACAAGAAGAGAAGAAAAGGTTACCGCAAGTTGAACGGTCACCGTCAGCAGTTCTCAGAGATTTTAATCAAGTCAGTAATCGCTTAATCATTTAAAATAGAAGTAAGATGGCACATAAAAAAGGTGTAGGTAGTTCTAAGAACGGCCGTGAGTCAGCAGCTCAAAGATTAGGTGTTAAGATCTTCGGTGGTCAGAAGGTAGTAGCTGGTAACATCATCGTTCGCCAGCGTGGTACAAAGCACAACCCAGGTGAGAACGTAGGTATCGGTAAGGATGATACTTTGTTCGCTTTGGTTGACGGTACTGTAACATTCAAGAAGGGCCGCCTTAACAGAAGCATCGTTTCTGTTATTCCAGAGGCTTAATTAGCATCAAAAATACAAAACTAAAGGATGGTTCTTGCGAATCATCCTTTTTTTGTGGCATTTTATTTTGCCATATTTTTGATTTTCACTAATTTTGCTTCGATTTTCATTCCAATTATAGCGAAAAGTAATAAAACATTAAAATATGCTTACATTAAAGGTTATAACCGAGGAAACCGAAAAGGTTATCAAAGGTTTGGAAAAGAAGCATTTCGCCGGAGCAAAAGAGGCTATCGACAATGTGCTTGCAGTTGACAAGAAGCGCCGCGAGGTTCAGAAGAAGCTCGACGACAATAAAGCAGAAGCAAACAAGCTTTCAAAGACAATCGGCGCCTTCATGAAGGAAGGCAAGAAAGACGAGGCAGAGGCTGCAAAGGCTAAGGTTGCACAGCTGAAGCAGGATGCCGAGACATTGCAGAACGATTTGACAGCAAGCGAGCAGGAACTTACTGCGTTGCTTTGCACCATTCCAAATATCCCTAACGACGATGTGCCGGAAGGCGCAGGAGCAGAGGACAACGAGGTGGTTAAGATGGGCGGAACAATTCCAGAACTTGGCGACGACGCTCTTTGCCACTGGGATTTGGCTAAGAAGTACAACCTCATCGACTTTGAGCTTGGCGTTAAGGTTACAGGCGCTGGCTTCCCATTCTACATCGGCAAGATGGCTCGCCTTCAGCGCGCTCTCGAGGCTTTCTTCCTCGACGAGGCACGCAAGAACGGCTATCTTGAGGTTCAGCCTCCTTATGTCGTAAACCAGGCATCAGGCTACGGAACTGGTCAGCTTCCAGACAAGGAAGGACAGATGTATCACGCTAACCTCGACGACTTGTATCTTATCCCAACAGCCGAGGTTCCTGTTACAAACATCTTCCGCGATGTTATCCTCGACGAGAAGGATCTGCCTATCAAGCGTTGCGCTTACTCAGGCTGTTTCCGTCGCGAGGCAGGCTCATACGGAAAGGACGTTCGCGGTCTGAACCGTCTGCACCAGTTCGACAAGGTTGAGATTGTACGCATCGATACTCCAGAGCACTCTTACGAGAGCCTCAAGGAGATGCTCAACCACGTTGAGAGCCTTCTTGTAAAGCTTGAGCTTCCTTACCGCATCCTTCGTCTTTGCGGCGGCGATATGTCGTTCACAAGCGCAATCTGCTACGACTTCGAGGTTTACTCAGCAGCACAGAAGCGTTGGCTTGAGGTCAGCTCAACATCTAACTTCGAGAGCTATCAGGCAAACCGTCTGAAATGCCGCTACCGTCGTGCAGAGGACAAGAAGACAGAGCTTTGCCACACTCTTAACGGCTCGGCTCTGGCATTGCCAAGAATCGTGGCATCAATAATGGAGAACAACCAGACTCCAGAAGGTATCAGAGTTCCGAAGGTGCTTGTTCCATACTGCGGATTCGAGATACTCGACGATAAGAACTTCGACTAAAAAGATTATAGCGACCGCGAATTAACACGAGGTTGTGCCTGTTCGTGACCGCTTTTTCATAATATAGGATAACAAAGAGTCAGAAACAACCAACAAACAAAA
>JBGUGY010000196.1:0-4243 GCA_045111775.1 Bacteroidaceae bacterium
GTCGGAGTGTCGAGATAACGGGCAACACCTGCAAAATCAACAATTTCGTCTAGTTTGCGAGTAATCTCGTTCCTCGTCATACCCATGATAGAGCCGTTCATATATATATTCTCGCGTCCTGTCAGTTCGGGATGAAATCCAGTTCCGACTTCGAGCAAAGAAGCGATTCTTCCTCGTGCCTTTATCGTTCCAACGGTTGGAGTCGTAACTCTTGAAAGGAGTTTCAGAAGAGTCGATTTTCCTGCTCCGTTTCGACCGATTATACCAACGACATCGCCTTTATTTATATCGAACGTAATATTCTGCAAAGCCCATACATAGTCTGATGTTCCTTTTGTTGAACGGTCGTTCACCTGACCGACCTTCAGATATGGATCTTCCTTTCCGAGAACCCTCATCTGCCACCAACGGTTAAGGTCGTGCGACAAAGTTCCCGTTCCCATTACTCCAAGCTGATAAAGTTTTCCTACACCCTCAAATTTGATTGCTACGTTACTCATATCTGTTCAGAATTAAATGGTATCCATAAAGTTACGCTCGGTCTTGCTGAAAAGAACGAGTCCGATAAAGAGTGAAATCACAAGGCATACAGCAGAATACAAAAGCATAGACCAGTCAACAACTCCAGCTCCAGTTACGCTGTATCTGAAGAATTCGAATATTGAACTCAGCGGATTGAGTTGCAGCAACCAGCGATACTTCTCGGGAGCCGCGCTGAGCGGATAGATTATCGGAGTGGCATACATAAAGAGTTGAATGCCAAATGTTACGAGCATATTCAAATCGCGATACTTGGTTGTGAGCGATGTCACAATCAATCCCCACGACATGGCGAACAAAGCCGTCATGGCAATCAGCAGCGGAAAGAGGATTATCGTCCAGTTTACCGACATCTGCACTCCCGTAAATACGTAATAGAGGTAAACACCAAGCCACAGCACAAACTGTATTGCAAATTTTACCAAGTTCGATGTCAAGCCAGAAAGCGGCACAACCAATCGCGGAAAATAGACCTTTCCGAACACAGCGGCATTCGTCATGAAAACCGTAGAAGATGCCGTGAAGCAAGCGTTGAAATAGTTCCAGAACAGGATTCCGCTCATGTAGAATACTGCTTGCGGAACGCCGTCGGTTGATATTCCAGCCAATCCGCCAAACACAACGATGTACATGATTGTTGTAAACACCGGCTGAATGAAAAACCACAGCGGACCTAAGATTGTCTGCTTATAAACCGTTACGATATCGCGCTTGACATACATTCTGTATAGGTCGCGATATCTCCAAATTCCCTTAATGTCAATATCAAACAGGTTCTTACACGGGGTAATAACCATGTCCCACTTTTCTTCCATAATATTTTATTTAACCAAGGCAATAACTGCTACTATTGTCGAAACAACTCCCAATCCTGTTCCTACCAAACTCCACCACTTAGCAAAAGGGCTGTTGTCTATCAGCACCGTAGAGCTTGGCTCGACATATATAATGTCATTTTGCTGAACATAGTAACAAGGAGAGTTGAAAAGTTTGGCATCCGTTATGTCAAAACGATACATTATACGTTCACCATTCACTTCTCTGTAAAGTCTGATGTTCTGTCGATGCGCTCCAACCGTAACATCGCCTCCGCATTGGCCAAGAACATCGAGGATTGATGTACGCTCCGATGAAAGGCTGATGACTCCGCCGTGTATTGCTCCGAGCACAGTTATGTGTGCATCCTGAAAATCGACCTTCACCGTCGCATCATTAATATATCCTTTGTCTTTTATCAGTTGTTCGAGTTTTCGGGCACATTCTTCTCTCGTCATTCCAAGAACATTTACCTTACCCAGCAACGGAACGATGATATCGCCTTCTGGTGAAACAGTAAATCCGCCCTGTCCTTCGGCCAAACCACCTTGCATACCCGTTGTCGTTCCGCCCAACGTAATCTCGTTTGTAAAAGGATCGAGTAACTCTTTGTCCTGACAATGAACCTTTATCGTTAATCTGTCGGCAGCCTTTATGCGCAGCTGGTAATCTTGCATAATCTTCTGCGGACTGGCAAAAATTGAGTCTGAACCTTGCAGCAATATCACTTTCTTGGGAGAAACACATGACGTCAGGCTACAGACTAATGTAGCAACAATAATACTTACAAGAAGATTAAAATGTCTATTCATCTATATAAATTCATTCTAAAGTATTTTGCAAAGATATGTTAATTTTACAAAACCACAAAATTCAGACTATTCAAATCAGCGCAATCTTTTTGTTTCGGGTTTTCTTTAATAAATTTATTTGTATATTTTTGCAGAACTTTTGATAACAAAAGCAACACTAAAAGACAATTATTTCCAACAAACAGTAATCAAAATATGAAAAGATTTACAATATCGGTAATGTCATTTTTCTGTGCTACAGCACTTTTTGCCCAAAGCACATTCGAGTTTGGCACGAACACAAATCCCGACGGAGTGAAGATTGAGGTCGACTCGCACGGACTCATCGTTGGCGGAAAGCACGTTCTGCCCGTGATGGGCGAGATTCATTACAGTCGGGTTTCGCAGAACGAATGGCGACGCGAGATAAGAAAAATGCGCGCAGGAGGCATAAACATCGTGGCAACATACGTCTTCTGGATTCATCACGAAGAGGAAGAAGGCATCTGGAACTGGAGCGGCAACCGCGATTTGCGCCGCTTTATTCAGACTTGCAAGGAAGAGAACATGCCTGTAGTTCTGCGCATCGGCCCATTCTGCCACGGCGAGGTTTATCAGGGCGGATTTCCGAAATGGCTGGTTGAGAAGTCACAAGGAAACAAAGAATACAAACTACGCTCCGAACGCAAGGGCTTTATTGAGGAGGCGCACAGACTTTACAGCAACATATTTGCACAAGTTAGCGGACTGATGTGGAAGGACGGCGGACCAATAATCGGAGTTCAGATTGAGAACGAATGTCGCGGTCCGTGGTCGTATTACATGAAACTGAAGGACATGGCGGTGAAAATCGGATTTGACGTGCCATTCATGACCCGAACAGGCTGGCCGAAACTCAACGGCAAGGAAGAATTCGGAAAACTTCTGCCGCTTTATGGCGACTATGCCGACGGATTCTGGGACAGAAAACTGACAGATATGCCGGGCGAATACGCCAAAGCCTTCATAATGAAGGACACGCGACTGAGCGGAGCTATTGCAACCGAGACTTTCGGCACGAATCAGGACACAAAAATGGAGGCCTCGTCGCTAAAATATCCGTATCTGACGTGTGAGTTGGGCGGCGGAATGATGCCGGCATATCACCGTCGAATAAACATCAGCGGAAACGAAGCTTTTCCACTTGCTATCTGCAAACTCGGCTCTGGCTCTAACCTTCCGGGATATTATATGTATCACGGCGGAACGAATCCGTACAATCCTAAGCACACGATGGCAGAATGTCAGGCTTCTGCCGTTACAAACTACAACGACATGCCGCACTTGTCGTACGATTTTCAGGCGCCGCTTGGCGAGATGGGACAGCCAAACTGGAACGCATTTCATCAGACAAGATGGCTTCACCAGTTTCTTGCCGACTGGGGCGAGGAATTAAGCCAGATGGACGTCGATTCGCTCTCTGAGCACTACGCACGTCGCGGTTGCTTCGAATTCAGAAATACTTATGTCAGAATAAAGAACGAACAGGGCGTTGCAAGCGTTACGCCAAACGGAATGATGTGGAACGGACTCAGCATCTCGTCATCGACCGTGCAGCCGTTTGCCAAGACCGAGAGCACGCTCTACTTCATCGGGGTAAAAGGCGCAAAGAAATTCATTCTGACCGTCGGAAAGAAAAAATACACGTTGAAAGCCGACAAGCCAACTACCATAGGCGGAAAGAATTTCGTAGTTCTTTCAGAAGAAAAAGCGAAAGCGGCATTCGTAATTGACGGCGAGATGCGTTACGCTCAGCATGGCGGAATCCTCTACAAAACACAAGACGGAATTGTTGAAGAATGTTGGCAGAGCGCCGGCACGATAAAGGCAAGCAAGCAAAAAGAGCACGACGGATTACGCGAGGTTAAACTCGGCACACAGAAGGTTGCCGAACAGCCTTACGAGGCTGATTTCGGCAAGGCTGCCGTGTGGAGCATCGATTGCAACAGTCTGAAAGATGCCGAAAACAAAGGCGACCTTTTCCTGAAGATTTCGTACAAGGGCGATTGCGCCCGAATCTATGCCGACGGCGTTCTGACTGAAGATAATTTCTGGAA
>JBGUGY010000197.1:0-7181 GCA_045111775.1 Bacteroidaceae bacterium
CACAGAAAACATTAAAAAATACATAACATGAAAAATTTACTCGTTTATTTACTGTCTGTTTTAGTGCTGGTAATGCTTCCTGCGGCACGAATGTTCGCATCTGCAAATGTAGGAGACAAGTCAACAGAATTTTTTTCGGGCGAGATTGACAGCCCATATTTTTCAAGCAATGCTTCTTCCGAGCCATCTGGCAATAACCGCATCAGTCAGGTCAGAAATGTTGGCACGTTCAGCAGCGTCTGTCTTCTTGGAAGTATAAATATTGTTTACACGCAAGGTTCTCAGTACAGCGTTAAGGTTGTTGGCAAGAAAGATGCTGTTGCCTGCGTAAAGACTCAGGTAAAGAACGGTAAGCTAAGCGTTTATGTTGAAAGCGGAGGTATAAAGTCCTTTTTCTTCAATAAAGGTGTTGATTTGAGCGGACTTGTTGTCTATGTTCAGTCGCCAACCGTCAAAGAATTTTCGGTAACTGGCAGCGGTGACCT
Organism: Bacteroidaceae bacterium; assembly: GCA_045111775.1. Classification (GTDB taxonomy): domain Bacteria; phylum Bacteroidota; class Bacteroidia; order Bacteroidales; family Bacteroidaceae; genus Ga6A1. The sequence goes on from JBGUGY010000197.1 coordinate 486, forward strand.
CGATGTAAGAAATCAGTTGAAGGTCGATGAACTTAAAACATCGGTGAGCGGCAGCGGCGAGGTAAAGTTGCAGAAGGTTGTGGCAGCGAAAATAAAGATGAGCGTAACTGGCAGTGGCTCTATTTATGCAGACGATGTTAGAGCCAACGGTGCAGAAGTCTCAGTTACTGGTAGCGGTGATGTAAAATGCAAGTATATTGCAAGTTACGATGTCTCTGTTTCTGTAACAGGCAGCGGTGATGTTGAACTTGTAGGAAAGGCTCGCAAATTTACCAAGCGCGTAACAGGCAGCGGCGACATTAACGTTAGCAAGCTGATGAAAATGTAAATCTCAGCTCCGATTCTTCTGTCTTTCGGCTAATTAATATTATCTTTGTGGTCTGAAAAAATAGGATGATGTAATGAAAAAATACAGAAGAGTTCTGACCATCGCCGGAAGCGATTCTGGCGGTGGCGCTGGCATTCAGGCAGATATAAAGACAATTTCGGCGTGCGGATGCTATGCTGCGTCGGCAATTACCGCCGTAACCGTGCAGAATACGCTCGGCGTAAAGGCCGTTCACGCCATTCCGGTAGAGGTTATAACCCAGCAGATTGAGGCGGTTATAGAAGACATCGGCGTAGATGCCGTAAAGATTGGAATGTTACATTCTGCCGAGGTTGCCGATGCCGTTGCCCGTGTTTTGCAGAAGTTTGGCGTGCAGAATATCGTTCTCGACCCCGTGATGGTCTCTACTTCGGGACATAGGCTGATTGAGGAGAATGCCATCGAAAGTCTCGTTTCGGGCTTGATGCCGATGAGTCGTGTCATTACGCCGAATATTCCAGAGGCTGAGATTCTGTTGGGCGGCGCGAAACTCGACAGACAATCGGATTTGAAGGATGCCGCTCGCGCTCTTGCCGAAAGATGTGGCACGTCGGTACTTTTGAAAGCCGGACACTTGACTGAGGATAAACTTGTAGACATTTTTTACAATGCCGAGGATGCCGAGGTTGTTGAACTGCCTTCGGTTCGCATCGAGACGCGAAACACTCACGGAACAGGATGCACCATGTCGTCGGCATTTGCGAGTATGTTGGCAAAGGGCCATTCGCTTACTGAGTCGGCAAAAATGGCGAAAGAATACATCAACTCTGCCATCATTGCCGGGGCAGACTATGAGATAGGTCACGGTTTCGGCCCGGTAAACCATTTTTATAAATTCAATATGTGATTTTTCTGTGGTTGGAATTCTTGCTACCAAAGGGATGCAAGAATTCCTTTTTAAAAGGTGAATTTCTGTTTAAACGAGGCTCGAGTGGTTATTTTGTCAGAAACTTCAGCATAAATTATATTATTTTCGCGGAAAATAGTATTTTTGCATCGCCTTAGAAGGAGTCGCCGAGATAGTCTTGCAGCCCTCAGAACAGGCTGTAAGGTTATTTAATGAACTGGATTTTTTTGTTTGTTGCAGGACTATGTGAAGTAGGGTTTACCTATTGCATAGGTCGTACAAAAACCGTAGTAGGTTTGGAATATTTGGTATGGTGGGGCGGATTCCTTCTGTTCACAGTTCTCAGTATGATTTTGCTTGCATGTGCCACGCGGACTATTCCGCTCGGTACGGCTTATGTTGTGTGGACAGGCATCGGCGCTATAGGTACGGTGCTTGTCGGCATCTTCGTATTTGGTGAGCCTGTCACGTTTTGGCGAATGTTCTTCATAGCAACGCTCGTTGCATCGGTTATCGGACTAAAAACACTATCATAAAATAAAAATGGAAAATTTCAGAGAAATGAGGCGCAAACGCCAGCAACTATCAGACGAGGAAAACATTAGAATTTTGAAAACGGCAACTGCAGGAACATTGGCTTTGCTGGGCGATGATGATTATCCGTATGCCGTTCCGATAAGTTATGTTTATAACGACGGACGACTGTATTTTCACAGTGCTTTGAGTGGGCATAAGATTGATGCAATACGCAAGCACGACAAGGCTTCTTTCTGCGTCATCGAGAAAGACGAGGTTCGCCCAGAGAAGTACACAACTTTCTTCCGAAGCGTGATAGCTTTCGGACGGATACATATCGTTGAAGATAAGGCAGAAAAGAAGGAAATAATAAGACTTCTCGGCAAACGCTATAATCCTAACGATGAGGAGGGCTTGACGAAGGAGATTGAGAGCGGATTTTCTCACATGCTTGCAATCAGATTAGACATCGAGCATCTGACAGGAAAAGAGGCGGTTGAGTTGATGAAGGCAAGGAAACAATAAAAAATAGAGGTCGTTTTTCTAAGTTAGAAATTCGACCTCTATTTTTTGTACTTTTGTGTTGTTTTCGCGATTTCTTGTCTATCTTTGCGCTCAACGAATATAACGCAAGAATACTATGAGAAGAACAAATTTCTGTTCCATAATTGCTTTTCTGCTTTGCGGAATAATATTCTTTGCTTCGTGCGCTGAACATGGAGGCGTGACGGCGCAACGCGAGGTTATTCCGCAGCAGCCCGACTATGCCGACGCGTCGCAGTGGTACACGACCAACCGTGGGGGAGAAGCCGATATTTTCTACATAATTTCCACCGAGACGGGCGACTATTCTCTGTCGAAGAACGAAATCTGCCATTATGCCGATACGTACGCCGACAGCCTTCGTGCACCGATGCTAAGCGAGATGAAGGGCGTGGACAATCTGCTGGGCGGAAAATTGAATTTCTACTCGCCATACTATCGACAATGCTCGCTCCAGTCGTTCGTGAACGATAGTCTTACGGCGGCGCGACTGCCGTTGGCTACCGACGATGTGCGCAAGGCGTTCGACTATTATCTGAGACACGAAAATAAAGGTCGTCCGTTCATTCTTGCCGGATTCAGTCAAGGTGCTATGATTGCCCTCGAACTGATGCGCCAGATGGACGATTCTGTTTGCAATAGGATGATTGCCGCCTACATAATCGGGGCGAGCATACCGCAGAAGATGCTCGACGAGTGCAATCAAATACGTCCTGCACAGCGAGCCGACGATTTTGGCGTAACTATCTGTTACAACTCGGTGCGCAATGCTTCGTGCGCCATCTTTCCGCGCAGTGCCGTCTGTATCAATCCTGTGAACTGGCGGAATGATGCCACGCCAGCTAATCTCGTCACAGAACCGTCGCCTTTCATCCCTCTGAATCAGCAGAAAAAAGATAATCTTACGGTTACGCTCGATACGGTTTCGAATCTTCTGCTTGTCGATGGTTTCTCGGCAACCGACTATGTTCTGCCGCTCATTGGCAAGGAGGGCAACTACCACTCGCGCGAAATCTGGCTTTATCGCGACCAACTGCGCGAGAATATGCAGGTTCGGGCAGCGCGATGGTAAAGATTTGTAAACTTTATTTGCTGTTGTGAAGATTATGTCATAACTTTGTGGAGTTGTATTGATTGAATCATGCTTATATCAAAGATATATGAATACTTTAAGAGACATAAAGATGTCGGGGACAAATCTGTCGGCAGAGATGTTCCTGCTGAGCATAGAGCCAGAAGATCGGCAGATAGTGACCGACGCTATATTGGAATGCTTGAAGAGAGGATGGCCTTTGAACAGAACTGCGATTGGACATCTGGCTCGCGAAAAGCGCAAAAAACTTTCAGCCAGTAACTTGTAAACGCAGCCAAGGAACTGGACATTTTTCTGACTAAGGCTCAGTGTGCGGATTTAGGTGAGTTTGTTCCTATCCGCTCTGGCGAGAGCAAAATATATGAAAATGCAGCGCAAGGATTGATTTATAAAGTTCGCGATCCTTTTGCAAAACTTCATTTCAAAAGTCAGGATTTAAGATGTATTCTGTACGAACATATAGTTCACAATCTTCTTTTTCCTGAAACGAGGTATGCTTTTGTCGGAGTTACGGGCGATGATGATGCACGAATTGTCTATTCGCAAAATATTTTCTTTAAGAATCATTATCCTACTCAGCAGCAGATAGATGCAAGACTGAAGAATTTGGGATTATTGCCCGAACCGCACTATTATTACGGTAATGAGTACGTTTCGGTTACAGATGTAAACGAAAGTTCGGATAATGTTCTTATATCCGATGACACTTTGCTTTTTATCGACCCCGTAATAAAAATCAAAAAGAATCCGATAGAAGTTATAGAATATTTGCAATCGTAATATCAGAAAAGCCCAGAAGCAACCATGCCTCTGGGCTTTCTTTGCATCTATACAGATGCTATCTTCGATGTGTTTGTGTTGTCAGTGCTTTAGGTCTTCGAGAAGCTGGTCGATAGCCTTGGCTGGGTCTTGAAGCTGGTCGAACAGTGTTACGAAGCGGCTGCCGATAATTGCGCCTGCGGCATTCTTCTGCGCGCTCTCAAGCGTCTGCTTGTTGCTGATGCCGAATCCAATCATTCGCGGATTCTTCAGACTCATGGCGTTAACCTTGTTGAAGTAAGCCTGCTTTGACGCGTCGAACTCCTTCTGTGCGCCCGTTGTGGCAGCCGACGAAACCATGTAGATGAATCCGTTTGTGTTCTCGTCGATGAAGCGGATTCGGTCGTCGCTCGTTTCCGGAGTTATCAGCATGATGGTGCGAACGTCGTTCTTGTCGGCAATCGGCTTTACTGTTTCCTGATAGTCCTTGAACGGAAGGTCGGGAATTATTACGCCGTCGATGCCTATTGTGGCGCAGTCGGCAAAGAACTTCTCCAGTCCGTACTGATAGATAGGGTTGAGATAGCCCATCAGTACGAGCGGGATGTTAACATTCTTGCGAATGTCCTTCAGCTGACTGAACAGAAGGCGGAGCGACATTCCGTTGCGCAGAGCCTTTGTTGCGGCATCCTGAATAACAGGACCGTCTGCCATCGGGTCGCTGAAAGGGATTCCGATTTCAATCATGTCGATGCCCTTTTTCTCCAACTGTTCTATCGTGTTAACCGTTCCGTCGAGTGTAGGATGTCCTGCACAGAAGTAGATTGAAAGAATGTTCTCCTTCTTGCTACTGAAAAGTTGATTTATCCTGTTCATAATGTTTAAGATTTTCTTGTTTTGTTAAAGTGATTCGAAGAATGAGCGGAGCAGTTCGGCATCTTTTAGTGCCGGTTCGACCTCGAATTTGCTGTTTACGTCGATTCCTGCCCATTTTTCGTGTCTGAATGCCTTCAGAGCCTCAATGCTTCCGATGCCTATTCCGCCGCTGAGTATGAACGGCGTGCTGCCTTTGTAACTGTCGAGCAGCGACCAGTCGAACATCTTGCCGCTTCCGCCAGCGTTTGGAGTGGGAGTGTCGAACAGAAAATAGTCGCACGCGCCATCATATTCGTCGGTCTTTGTAACATCTTCGGCTGTTTTAAAGCTGAAAGCCTTCATCACCGTTGTACCGAGTCTTTTCTTCACCATCTTGCAGAAGTCGGGCGATTCCTTTCCGTGCAACTGGATGATATTCAGTCCGAAATCTTTCTGCTTCTGTTCGATGAAATCGATGTCGGCATCGACGAATACGCCCACGCGCTTGCATCTCTCGGGCAGATAACTGGGCTTAGATGCAACATTTCGCTTTGTCTTCTCCCAGAAGATGAAGCCCATCCAGTCGATGCCCAGAGCCTCAACGTCGCGAATGTTCTGCGCCTCGCGCATTCCGCATACCTTACGAATCATGGCTTATCTTATTTTTGAGATGAAGTCGGCAAGTGCCGCACCCGGATTTTCTGTCTTCATGAAATTCTCGCCGATTAGGAAGCCTCTGAATCCAGCCTGTCGCAGTTCGTTCACCGTGTCGGGATTCGAAATTCCGCTTTCCGACACGCGAAGCATGTCTTTGGGCAGAAGTTCGGAGAGTCTGAACGAGTTCTGCACATCGGTGTGGAATGTCCCCAGATTGCGGTTGTTCACTCCAACCATGTCGATGCAGTCGCCAACATATTCCAGTTCACTCTCGCTGTGTATTTCGAGCAGCGTTTCGAGCTGAAGTTCGTGCGCCTTGTGTGCCAAATTCCTGCATTCTTCCTTCGTTAGGTCGGCGGCGATGAGCAGAACTGCGTCGGCTCCGATTATCTTAGCCTGATAAAGCTGATATTCATCTATAATGAAATCCTTGCGCAGGATAGGCGTCTCGACCAGTTTTCGCGCTGTTTTCAGAAACGCCATGCTGCCTCCGAAGTAATTCTCGTCGGTTAGGATTGAGAGTGCTGCCGCGCCGTTTTCCGAGTAAGATGGCGGAATGATTTCGGGCTTGCCGTCTTCCTTAATCCAGCCTTTCGATGGCGATTTGCGCTTGAACTCGGCAATGATTCCGCTTTTCGACTCTTCGAGCGAGCGACGCATCGAGCGTTTCGGATGGTTGTCCTCTGCCATCATTTTGCCAGCCATCTCAACAATCGTGTCGAACGGCACGGCTTCTTTCTGCTTGGCAACTTCGATGCGCTTGTATGCACATATTTCGCTTAGGATATCTTTCATAATCAGGAATTTATTTCAATAAATTTCTTCAGAGTGGCAAGAGCCTTTCCGCTTTCGAGCGATTCGCGCGCCATTGCGATTGTCTCTTCCATCGACAGATTCTTCTCCATGATGCTTATTCCGCACGCTGCGTTTGCAATCACCACGTTTTTCTGGCTCTCTGTAGCTGTTCCGTCGAGCACGGCATCGAAAATCTTCATTGCCTCTTCAGCTGTTTCGCCGCCGTAGATTTCGCTCTGCTCAACATAGCTCAGACCGAGTTCC
>JBGUGY010000198.1:0-10947 GCA_045111775.1 Bacteroidaceae bacterium
AACATTCGAGCAACTGAAAGAGGCTGATATGGATTTGATGGTTGGTGCTACCGAGGAGAACATCATGATGGTTGAGGGCGAGATGAAGGAAGTTTCTGAGCAGGATCTTCTTGCTGCGCTCAAGGCTGCTCACGATGCCATCAAGCCACAGTGCCAGCTTCAGAAGGAACTGATGAAGGAACTCGGCACAGACGTTAAGCGCGAGTACTGCCATGAGGTTAACGACGAGGACTTGCGTGCCGATGTTCAGAAGGTTTGCTATCAGCCAGCCTACGACGTAACAAAGCAGGCTCTCGAGAAGCACGCACGCGCAGAGGCTTTCGAGAAAATTCGCGAGGATTACAAGGAGGCTTACGCTGCTGCTCACTCAGATTTGACTGCTGAGGAACTCGAAGAGAAGAATGCTCTTATCGACCGTTACTATCACGATGTAGAGCGCGATGCTATGCGTCGTTGCATCCTCGACGAGGGTACTCGTCTCGATGGTCGTCATACAACCGATATCCGTCCAATCTGGTGCGAGGTTTCTCCACTCCCTGGACCTCACGGATCAGCTATCTTCACTCGTGGCGAGACTCAGTCTCTTTCAACTTGTACTCTTGGTACAAAGCTCGACGAGAAGCTTGTCGATGGTGCTTTGGAGCGTTACAACCAGCGTTTCCTTCTTCACTACAACTTCCCTCCATTCTCAACAGGCGAGGCTAAGGCTCAGCGTGGCGTAGGCCGTCGCGAGATTGGTCACGGTCATCTTGCATGGCGTGGTATCAAGGGACAGATTCCAGAGGATTATCCTTACACAGTTCGTGTAGTTTCAGATATTCTTGAGTCAAACGGTTCTTCTTCAATGGCAACAACTTGTGCCGGAACACTTGCACTTATGGATGCCGGTGTGCCTATCAAGAATCCGGTTGCCGGTATCGCAATGGGTCTTATCAAGAATCCGGGCGAGGATAAGTATGCTATCCTTTCAGATATTCTTGGCGATGAGGACCACTTGGGAGATATGGACTTCAAGACAACTGGTACAAAGAACGGTCTTACTGCAACTCAGATGGATATCAAGTGCGACGGTTTGTCATACGAGATTCTTGAGAAGGCTTTGATGCAGGCTAAGGCTGGCCGCGAGCACATCATGGGCGAGATGATGAAGACAATCTCTGAGCCTCGTGCAGAGCTTAAGCCACATGTTCCACGCATCGAGATGATTACAATTCCTAAGGACTTCATCGGTGCTGTAATCGGTCCTGGCGGTAAGATTATCCAGAGCATGCAGGAAGAGACAGGTACTGTAATCACAATCGAGGAGGTTGACGGTGTAGGTAAGGTTTCTATCTCAGCTCCAGACAAGAGCGCAATCGAGGCTGCTCTTGCTAAGATTAAGGCTATCGTTGCAATTCCAGAGGTTGGCGAGGTTTACAAGGGCGTTGTTCGCAGCGTAATGCCTTACGGCTGCTTCGTTGAATTCATGCCGGGCAAGGATGGCTTGCTCCACATCTCAGAGATCGACTGGAGACGTCTTGAGACAGTTGAACAGGCAGGCATCAAGGAAGGTGACGAAATCGAGGTTAAGCTTATCGACATTGACCAGAAGACTGGCAAGTTTAAGCTGAGCCACAGAGTTCTGGTTGAGAAGCCTGCAGATTATGTTGAGCGTCCAGAGCGTCCACGTCGTGAGAACCGCGGTCCACGTCCAGAAGGCGAGCGCCGCCCACGTCCACGTCGTGAGGACAAAGAATAATAATTCTTTCGCATAAAAATAATGAGAGAAGATTGAATCGTGTCAGTCTTCTCTTTTTTTGTGCCAGATGAGGCTTATTTTATCACTCCGTGGCGATTTTCAATCACCTTGTCTTTGTTTATCAGAAAGATGCATGGATAGTTTCTCAGATTGTAGAACTTGCTGAGCATCAAGTGTCCCGAGTTCTCTTGGCCTACAATCCAATTCTCCGGAATCTTCAGTCTTGCAAAATCTTTGCTCGATTTGTCAAAGCCTATGTTTATGATTATGATTTGCGCATCTGCATAGCGCTTGTCTCGCGGTTTCGCCTTGCCTTTCGACATCTTTTTCAGAAGCGAAATGCAATGTTCGCACTCCACGTTGAAGAATATCACCACCGAGTTTCCTTTTATCGTATTATATAAGGTATGCTTCTCCTTGCCGATGCTAAAGGCAAAGTCCTCGGCGATGTCGGTTTTAGCTATCGAATCGCTTGCATTCATGGCATATTTTCCGCGAAAAGATTCGGCTTGCGCGGCGTTGCTGATTAGCGAAAAACACAAGAAAAAGAAAAATAACTTCATAATAACGTTTTTCTGTTACGAAATGCTGCAAAAATAACGTGTTAGGGGACGATTAGCAAAAAAAAATGGTAAAAAACCAAATTTTCACTTTATTTCACATTTTTATTTTGCATATTTTCGTGAAAGTAACTATATTTGACAAATTTTTGTTTAATAGCCTATTTATATAGTGCTTGAAGATACATATAATTCTATAGAAAATGTGTAAAAGTTTAAGTGAAAAATTAGGTTCCACTCTGAAACTTGTCATGCTTTTGCTTTTGCTTACCAATGCTAAGAATGTTGGCGCGCAAACAGGAGTTGAGGATTTGCCAGCTCCACGCATAGCTGTCAAAACGAACTTGCCTTACTGGTTGACCTTGAGCCCAAATCTAGGCGCTGAAGTCGGTATCACAGATCATATCACCGTTGACCTTGAGGGCGGTATGAATGTGTGGGAGCCGTTCAGAGAGAACCTGAAGTGGAGACACATGGCAGGAGCACTTGAAGGTCGCTACTGGTTTTGTGAGAGATTTTACGGGTGGTTTGTCGGCGTACATGGTGGCTATGGAATGTATAATTTCAGCCGAGTGCCAATCTTTATGGTTGACGGATCTTGTACCAAGCGTTACGAAGGTACTGCAATTCTTGGCGGTGCAAGCGTAGGACGTTCTTGGATCATTAACAAACGTTTCAATATAGAGGCTGAAATAGGTCTCGGCATCATTCATGCCAACTACAAGATGTTTGATTGTCCTGAATGTGGCGACTTTATTAAGGAAGGAAAGAAAACATTCTTCTCTCCAACAAAGATTGCTATTAACCTTATTTATGTTATTAAGTAATATATGGCGACTATGAAGAAATTAACTTTGTTGGCATTATGCCTGTTGATGAGCGTCGTAAGTCGCGCAGAAGACTTTCTTATAAGTAATTTCAGCATTATTCATGACGGAAATTACGTGTTGGTGAACTTCATCGTTACTGTTCCCGACTACGCTACTTCCGAGAGTAATATGCTCGTGGTTACTCCACATTTGTATAATGAATCACACGGTGTCGACTTCGTTGCATTCGTAGTAGAAGGCCGAAAGATGGCAAAGCGAAACGCACAGAAGCGTACCGTAAGCGGAAATACAATTCATGCAAAGTATCTGAACAATGGTTCGACAATGGTTTACAGTTCGGCTCTCCCATACGAGGAGTGGATGGGCGGTAAGCTTTCGTTGCGTTTGGATATAGAGATGAAGAACTGCTGTAACACATACGACTTGGAACCGCAGATGATTGGCGAGGTTCGCGTAGACCTTCCATTCAAGCCTATCTATAATGGTGTGCCAAACCGTGGTGCTCTTAGTGATGCTGTTCAGACAGCATATCCGTTCATTCGTCCAAACAGCCAGCGTAACGACAATGGCGACCGTGGCGTAAGCGTTCGTTTCCATGTTAGTCAGAGTAACATCGAACCAGACTTCTCAACCAACCGCGAAACTCTTACCAAGATTAAGGAGGCTATCGAGTTGCTTCGTGCTAACCCACGTACACAGATTAGCGGAATCACAATCTCTGGTTACGCATCTCCAGAAGGTGAGCTCGACTTTAACATGCAGTTGTCTGGCGACCGTGCAAACGCTTTGAAGCAGTACATCAGCGAACAGTACAATATCTCTGCCGACTCAATCGAGATTGTTGCAGGTGGTATCGACTGGCAGGGACTTGAAGACTTGGTTGCCAAGAGCGACATGAACTACAAGGAAGAGGTACTCCGAATCATGCACGAGGTTCCAGAAAACCAGCGTAACTCACACTTGATGAGCATCGCAAACGGACGAACATATATCGGTATGTTGGAGCAGTTGTATCCACAGTTGCGTGATGCTTGTTACATCAACGTATGGTATTCAGAAGGTGAGGACTTCGTTGCTCCGGTTATCTCGCAGGCTCTCGACAAGATGGCTAATCGCGAGTGGGATGCAGCCTTGTCATTGTTGCACACAGTTAGCAAGGATGAGCGCTCTTGGAACGATATAGGTGTCTGCTACATGATGAAGGGCGACTATACAAACGCCGAAATCTGGTTGCAGAAGGCAGTTGATGCAGGCGAGGACAATGCTCTTCAGAACTTGAACAACTTGCGTACAATGGGTCAGTAATTTATTAAAAATACATTGACTATGATAGATTTAAGATATAGTGGATTTGTTGGAATGTCTGCAGCCGTGCTACTCATGGCTGCATGCACCAACGATGAGGCAATAAGAGATATAACCCCTGAAGAAGGCTCAGAAAAGACTGCTGTCGTTAAGTTTGCTTTCCAAGTAGAGAGAGAGGAAGGCGGCTTGCAGTCAAAGATTACTCGTGAGTCGGATGTTAACTATGTGCCCGACAATAATGTTCTGCCAGGTGAGTCGGATATAAACAATGTGCGAATTTTCTACTTCCCTGTAAATGAGGCAAACGATTTTTCGGGCAAGTACAATGAGATGACCATTGCTTATGATAAGACAAACGGAAGTAAGTATTATCCAATTCCGTATGTTACTGACGAAAACTACGAGAAGGGACGATACCATTTCTATGCTCTTGTAAACAATACCGATTTCAAGGCATGGGACGGCATGACAGAGAAGGATTTCCGCGATGCTATCGTAACATACTCAACTCCGACATACTACGATTTTGCCAACCGTAAGATTACATCTAACGGACTTCCAATGGCATCACGTCGTAGTGATGATAATCAGGTAAGTATTACCGGTGATGCCGACCGTTTGTACGTAGACGGCCGCTTGCTTAACGGTTCAGACTCGCTTACCGTTAGTTTTATTGTTGAGCGTGGCGTTGCAAAGGTGGTATATCAGTGCAATAAGGCAGAGAACGTTTATCCAATTACGATTGCCGAGGGTACAACAACATACCACTTGGCTGATGTAACTTTGAACGAGGCACGAATCTGCGGAAAACGTAACAGCTCATATCTGTTCCGCCATGTTGGAACATTCGAAAGTTCAGACGGACAGACTGGAACAATGTCAAATGTAGGTTTTGGTGCTTTGGGCTTGTATGACGCATCTGACTATTATTCTACTATAGGCTTCTTTGTCCTCGATCCTACATTCGAAGACAAGTATAACAATGTAGATAAGGTTACATTCTTCAGTGGCTCTAAGTTTAACGAACTCGATGCAACTCCAGATGAGTTTACAAAACTTATCTCGACTGTGGATGGACAGTGTGTAGTTGACTATCCACTTGAGAATACAATGCCACGCCAGATGCAACAGCAGCATGTGAGTACAGGTGTAGTATTCAAGGCATCGCTGACACCAGATGCTGAACGCTATTTTGTTCAAGACGGTGGCAATGCAGTCCTTGGCACTTATGCTGCAGGTCAGGATTTGTACTATTGCGATGGCTATTTTGCCGACAGCAAAGAGACATTGGAAAAGATTCCTGCATTGAAGAATACAGGTCAGGACATAACAGCGAAGACAAGCCTTTACAAAGGCGGTATTTGCTACTATGTTTACTGGATTAGAGAAATCACAGCCGGTGACCCGGTAAAGATGAACAATATGGAGTTCTGTATCGTGCGTAACACTGCATATTATGTAGGTATAGAGAATGTTAAGGGCCTTGGTGCACCAACTGCAAGCGGCTCAATAATTGAGGGCGACCCAGATAAGGGACGTAACCTTCTTATCGATGTTACTATCCAGGTGTTCCCATGGATAAGAAACGAGCAGCCTTCAGTAGATATTTTTTCAGCAAAAGCAAGAAGATAAGATATGAAAAAACTAAAGAGTTTAATACTAATCGGTTTTAGCCTTCTTGGCTTGTCATCATGTTCAGACTTGATTTATGATGACTTGGACGATTGTCCTACAGGTGTGAGAGTGAACTTGGTGGGTATACCTTTGACTCTTACTCCAACGGTACATGGAACTCCATATAATGAAAAGAGCGGATACGACTATGCAAACGACGCAACGTTCTTTATCTACGACTCTAACAATACGCTTGTTTATAAGTATAGTCAGGCGGACTTGAAAGGTTCAAACTATCAGGTTACGATTCCTACTGGAGCAGGAAACTATTCGATATATTGTTGGACTGGCGGTAACATGTACGATTATAGCGGAACTGTTGCCGGCACAAGCACCAAAGATGATTTTACTTGCTCGTACTTGGGTAATGATGCAAATAATTCTACAGATGTTTTGTTTCCTATGGGATATGGCAAGGTTGGAAGTGTTCCTGTTACTGACCATGCAATAACAAATGTTGACATGGATCTTATCAGCAACAAAAAAGTTATTGCTGTTGTATGTCGATATGCTACATCAAACACAAGCGTTAGTGGCGTTCAGACTGGTAGCGATGAGAATATGTCAGAATTTACATTTGCCATTTTGTCAGATAACCGTGTATATGATATAGAGAATAATATCATCCCTACAGGAAGTAGATTCAAGTATCTGCAGTTAAGAAGTGCGACTCCGGACATTGTGGAAGATGTAGATATAAATGGAAACACTCATAATTATGTTATTAATAGTGTTGCTTTGAATACTTTGCGTCTTATGGATGGCGATACAAGTACACGTTTCGTTATCAGAGATAAAAAGGAAAATACAATCTGTGATATTCCAATTGCACGATACCTTACAGATATTGCAATAGCTAAGATTTACAGTGGATTGACAAGTGCTTCGACTGTTCAGGAATTCCTTGACTATACAGACGAGTATGATGTCATTGTAAATCTGGTTGAGGCAAACACTCAAGAGGCTGGTGCCAAGTTCAGAGTAGAAAGCATTCAGATTGCCGACTGGATATTCAACGGTGTAAATCAGAATGGCGAACTTATCGACCATGTAAATACTCCGAAAGGAAACTAATGTTTTTCTATTAGAAAATCTGTTAGAAAAAGCATATTGGAAGCACTGCAAACAATGCGGTGCTTCTGCTTTTTTATGCTGGTGGGCATTTTTTTGAAAAAAACATGTAAAAATTTGTCAGTTAGCAGATAAAAGTGTAATTTTGCAACGACGATGAAATGAGGGGCTTGATTAAGTCTCTCATTTGTTTTTTAAAAGTTGTTAGATGATAGATAAGAACATTGTTAGAAATTTGGTAGAGGAATGGCTCGAAGACAAAGAGTATTTCCTTGTAGACGTAATGGTTGATGCAAACAACAAAGTGGTTGTTGAAATTGACCATGCTGAGGGCGTGTGGATTGAAGATTGCGTGGAGTTGAGCCGCTTTATCGAATCGCGCATGGACCGCGATGCTGAAGACTACGAACTTGAGGTCGGCTCGGCTGGCATAGGACAGCCGTTCAAGGTCGTTCAGCAATACATAAACCACGTTGGTAAGGAGGTTGAAGTCCTGACCAAGGAGGGAAAGAAACTGGTGGGCGTGCTAAAGGATGCTAACGATAGCCAGTTTGTTGTTTCCGTGCCTACAAAGGTAAAGGAAGAGGGCGCAAAACGCCCTAAACTCGTTGATATCGACGAGACATTTACATACGATAATATAAAATATACAAAATATCTAATTAGTTTCAAGTAATAGTATGGCTAAGAAAGTAGAGACAATCAGTTTGATTGATACATTTGCAGATTTTAAGGAGACAAAGAATATCGACAGAACCACAATGGTGAGCGTTCTCGAGGAGAGCTTCCGTAGCGTTATTGCCAAGATGTTCGGTTCTGATGAGAACTACGACGTTATTGTGAACCCAGACAAGGGCGATTTCGAGATATACAGAAACCGTCAGGTTGTTGCCGACGACCAGCTTACAAATCCTAATGTTGAAATCTCGCTGACAGAGGCACACAAGATTGACCCTTCTTTCGAGATTGGTGAGGACGTGACAGACGAGGTTAACTTTGCAGACTTCGGTCGCCGTGCAATTCTTAACCTTCGCCAGACTCTTGCGTCTAAGATTCTTGAACTTGAGCACGACAGCCTGTTCAACAAGTACAAAGATCAGGTTGGCAAGATTGTAAGTGCCGAGGTTTATCAGATTTGGAAAAAGGACACATTGCTTCTCGACGACGAGGGCAACGAACTCCTGCTGCCTAAGACAGAGCAGATTCCAGGCGACTTCTACCGCAAGGGCGAGACTGTAAGAGCCGTAGTTGCGCGTGTAGACAATCCAAACAACAATCCGAAGATTATTCTTAGCCGTACATCTCCATTGTTCTTGGAGCGCTTGCTCGAGATGGAAGTGCCTGAGATTGGCGAGGGCTTGATTACAATCAAGAAGATTGCGCGTATGCCGGGCGAGCGTGCAAAGGTTGCTGTAGAGAGCTACGATGAGCGCATCGACCCAATCGGCGCTTGCGTTGGTGTAAAGGGCTCACGTATCCACGGAATTGTCCGCGAACTTCGCAACGAGAATATTGATGTTATTTGTTATACCTCTGACCCACGCTTGTTCATTGAGCGTGCGTTGTCGCCAGCAGAAATCTCTTCTATCAACCTGAATGTTGATGAGAAGAAGGCTGATGTTTACTTGCGTCCAGAAGAGGTCTCTTTGGCAATCGGTAAGAACGGTGTCAACATCAAGTTGGCATGCAGCCTTACTGAGTATACAATTGATGTGTTCCGCGAGCTCGGCAACGAAAGCTCAGACGATGTCAAGCTCGATGAGTTCTCTGACGAGATCGACCAGTGGGTTATCGATGCCATCAAGAACATCGGTCTTGAGACAGCCGTTTCTGTAATCGAGGCTCCAAGAGATATGTTGGTTGAGAAAGCCGACCTTGAGGAGGAGACAGTGGATCACGTATTAGAGGTATTAAAAACAGAATTAGAGAAGAAGTAATATATGGCAGTAAGACTAAATAAAGTAGCAAAAGAATTGGGTGTGGGTATATCAACGCTGGTCGACCATCTGGCAAAGAAGGGCGTGACCATCGAGGCTAACCCTAATACTCAAATCTCCGACGAGCAGCACGACATTCTTGTCTCTGCATTCAGCAAAGACAAGGCACTTCGTGAGGCAGCCGACGAGAAGATTGCACAAGGACACAACAAGAGTAATAAGGCAAACAAGCAGACATCCGTGGCTATCGAAGGCTACGGAGAAAACTCACCTAAGAAAGAAGAGCCTAAGAAGGCTGAAAAACCAGAAAAGGCGGAGGTTAAGAATGTTTCATCTATCAAGATTGTTGACAAGATAGATCTTGATGCTCTGAATAAGAAGGCAAAGCCTGCCGAGCCAAAGAAGGCAGAGGCTCCAGCAGAGAAGAAAGCTGAAAAAGCCGCTCCTGCACCAAAGGCAGAACCAAAGAAGCCAGAAACTGCTCCAAAGGCTGTTGCTGTTGAGGCTCCAAAAGAGGAGAAGAAGGAAAAGCCAGCAGCAGTTCATGTTGCTGAGGTTAAGCCAGCCGAGGAGAAGAAAGACGGCGAAGGTCAGTCAGAGGAAGTGTTCCGCCTGTACACGTCGGCAGCTCCGACAAGCGGTTTGAAGGTAGTTGATAAAATCGACCTTAGCTCAATCAACCAGACAACTCGTCCTAAGAAGAAGAGCAAGGAGGAGCGCAAGAAGGAGCGTGAGGACAAAATGCGCCAGAATGGCAGCGGAGTTCAGGGCAACGGCGATGGCAAGAAGAAAAAACGCAATCGCATTGGCGTTGAGCGCGTTGACATAAACGCAGTTGCACAGCAGAACAACGGCAGCAACGGCAAGAATGGCAACAAAAACAAAAATAACAACAATAATAACAACAACGGAAACGGAAAGCATAACAAGAAGAAAAATGCTCCTGTTAAGCAGGAAGTTTCTGATGAAGATGTAGCAAAGCAGGTAAAGGAGACTCTTGCACGCCTTACAAACAAGAACAAGGGAAACAAGAGTGCCAAGTACCGCAAGGACAAGCGCGAGAACGCTCGTGCCGAGATGGAGGAGCGCTTGAACGAGGAGGCAGCAGAGAGCAAGATTTTGAAGCTTACTGAGTTCGTTACAGCCAACGAGCTTGCTACAATGATGGATGTGCCTGTTACAAAGGTAATCGGTACATGTATGAGTGTCGGAATCATGGTTTCTATCAACCAGCGTCTTGATGCCGAGACCATCAACCTCGTAGCCGAGGAGTTCGGCTTCTCAACAGAGTTTGTAAGTGCCGAGGTTGCCGAGGCTGTTAAGGAAGAAGAAGACAGAGAGGAAGACCTCGTTCCACGTGCTCCGGTAGTAACAGTGATGGGACACGTTGACCATGGTAAGACATCGCTGCTCGATTACATCCGCAAGAGTAACGTAATTGCAGGCGAGGCTGGTGGAATCACACAGCACATCGGTGCATACAATGTGTTGCTCGAGGACGGTCGTCACATCACATTCCTCGATACTCCGGGACACGAGGCATTTACAGCGATGCGTGCGCGCGGTGCTCAGGCTACCGACGTTGCAATCATCATCATCGCAGCCGACGACTCTATAATGCCAACAACACGCGAGGCTATTGCCCACGCAACAGCCGCAAACGTGCCAATGGTATTTGCTATCAATAAGATTGATAAGCCGGGAGCAAATCCCGATAAGATAAAGGAAGACCTTGCCAACATGAACTTCCTCGTTGAGGAGTGGGGCGGTAAGTATCAGAGTCAGGACATCAGTGCCAAGAAGGGTATCGGTGTGAAGGAACTGATGGAGAA
>JBGUGY010000199.1:0-7588 GCA_045111775.1 Bacteroidaceae bacterium
CATCACTCAGTACGGCTTTTTGAAGGCAGACAAGCCTCTTACTGCACAGAAGTAAGAAAGCTTTTTTAGTATTCACTTTTTTAGCATTTCATTTAGGATTATGGGTAAGAGATTTTATTCATTGGTTATTGCTGTGCTCATAGGTGTAGTGGCACAGGCACAGTCTAAATATTATTTTGGTGCGGACGAGAAGTTTGACCAGAAGATTCCTACACCCGAAGAATTCTTCGGCTTTCCTATTGGTTCGGCTTTGGTTAGATACGACCGCGTGGTTGAGTATTTCAGACTGCTCGACAAACTGTCAGACCGCGCAAAGCTCGAAGTGATTGGCAAGACGTACGAGAATCGCGAATATGTGATTCTGCACATCTCTACAGCCGAGAACATAAAGAATCTGGAAGAAATCCGCAAGCAGCACGTTAAGCTTGCCGACCCAAGCCAGCCGATTCCTTCGTCGTACAACGACCAGAAGGTTATCGTTCAGCTTGGCTACAACGTTCACGGCGGCGAGTTGGCAGGAACAGACGCTTCGGTGCTTTCGGCATATTATTTTACAGCTACGCAGAATGATGACATCGTAAAGAGACTTGGCGACGCCGTTGTTCTCATAGAGCCGGCCCTGAACCCCGACGGACGCGAGCGTGCAGCGCAGTATTTCAATTCGTTCCACAATACTCCATCGGTAAACGATGCGCTCGACATTGAGCATACTCAGAGCTTCACTCCGTTGCGAGGCAACCACTTCTATGCCGACCTTAACCGCGACTGGTTTGCGCTCATCCATCCCGAGAGCCGCGCCCGTGCAGCCTATTATCACAAGTGGTATCCTAACATCTACATCGACTATCACGAGATGGGCAGAAACAGCAGCTACTATTTCGAGCCATCGCCTGAGCGCAGCACATGGAACTACACCGTTCCAGAGAGCACTTATTCTGAGCTTAACGTGATTCTTGCAAACTATTTCGGTGCGGAACTCGACAATATCGGTTCGCTCTATTTTACAAAAGAGAATTTCGACAATATCTCGCCAATCTACGGAAGCACTTATCCCGATTTTGAGGGCGGCGTGGGCACAACAATAGAGGTCGGAAGCTCGCAGGGCGTTCAGGTCGAATCGACCCTCGGCATCCATAAGTTCTCGAAGAATCTTCGCGACCATGTGCGCACAAGCATCGGCGCGCTGAAGGCTGGAACGGACAAAAAAGACATTTTCCTTCGTCATCAGCAGAACTTCTTCAAGACTGCCGTGACAAATGGCGGAAAGGGCTATATCGTATTCGGAAACTACGAGGATAAAGGTGCTACGAACTTGTTTCTCGACAATCTGTTGCGCCATAAGATTGAGGTTCGCAAATTGTCGAAGGATTTCAGCCAGAATGGAAAGCAGTTCAAGGCAGGCGATGCCTATGCCATTCCGTTGGCTCAGGCTCAGTGGCGACTTGTAAACGCTGCTTTCGACGAGCATACCGAGTTTGTTGACAGTATCTTTATGGACATCACGGCGTGGAGCACAGCCCATGGCTTCGGCGTTCCGTTTGTAAGAACCGCTTCGGTCGGCGTGGGCGATGTCGTTACCGAGTTGCCTGAGGTTAAGAAGGCTGACTTTGGAAAATCGCAGTACGCATACGCCATCGAGTTCAGCGATTTCAATGCTGCACGAGTGTTGTACGACCTTCTCGACCGTGGTGTTCATGTAAGGGCAGCCTTCAAGTCGTTCACAACCGAGACCGTAGAGGCAGGAAACAAGCTGTTTGCGACAGGAACATTGTTCGTTCCGCTGGTATATCAGACTCTTACTGCCGACAGCGTTTACAGCGCAATCCGTAAGGCTGTTGAGAATACCGATGTTCAGGTTTACGGACTGAAGACAGGCTACAGTCAGGCAGGCATCGACCTTGGAAGCGACAATTTTCAGGAGATAAAGAAGCCTTCGGTTGCAACATTCGTAAGCACAGGCGGATATAACGGAATAAACTGGACTGCCATTGGCGAGACTTGGCACTTGCTTGGCTATCGTCATAACATTCCGCTTACAAAGATTTTCAGTGACTATGCCGACACAACTCCGCTAAACCGCTATACAGCAATTATTTTGGTAGATGGCTCTTACAAGAACTTCTCAAAGCAGTTTGTTGAGCGTTTGCGCCAGTGGGTTGCCGACGGAGGCGTGCTTATAACATCGCAGAGAGCATCGCAGTGGGCTATTGCCAACGGTCTGGCAACTCATTTTGCATCAGCCGACGACAAGAAGGTAAAGCAGCCGCAAGATGGCGCACAGAAAACAGAGAAGCCTGCTAAGGACGAGTTCAACCGCCTTGACTATGGAAAGCAGCGTGAGGTTAACGGTCCGAGCCGAATTGGTGGCGTTCTGTATGCTGCCGACCTCGACATAACAAATCCGTTGGCATTCGGAATTCACAGTCGCGAAATCTTCACAATGAAGTCGGGCAACTACATCCTGCCAAATCCTCAGAGCAACTTCGCATCGCTCGTTCAGCTGAAGGGTAACAAGCAGCTTGGCGGTTATCTTACTCAGAGTAATCAGAAGAAGCTGAAGAACGCAACCGTTGTGGCTTACGACAAGATTGGTCAGGGAACGGTAGTGCTGTTCAGCGAGTCGCCAACATATCGCGGATACTGGCTCAGCACAGGACGCATATTGACAAACGCGCTCTTCTTCGGAAGATTCGTGTCGGACAGCAACCGCTATCGTCCGTAAACAGAAATTCATCAGTAATTAAAAAACAGGATAAACGCTTATGCGAAAAATAACATTATATATTTTCTTTCTGATTTTTAGTATCGGTGCCGCGGCGCAGAATGTGCTGAAAGGACGCGTCATCGACGAGAGAACCGAAGAACCGATAATCGGAGCAGCCATTCAGGTTAAGGGCACAAAAAGTGCCACCGTTACCGATTTGAACGGACATTTCTCCGTGTCGCTCGAAGGCAGTTCGCCATACACGCTCGTTGTAACCTGCCTCGGATATATCCAGCAGGATTTGGAGGTCTACGATGCCGGCAGCGACGTTGATATTCTGATGCGCGAGAACTCCAGAATGTTGAACGAGGTCGTTGTTGTGGGCTACGGAACAGCCAAGGCGCGCGATGTTATATCGTCAATCTCTTCCATCAACAAAGATAAGCTCGAAGGCGTTACGGGACACAGCGTGGACAACCTTCTCGAAGGTCATGCTGCCGGCGTGATGGTTTCGACTACAGGCTCGCAGGTTGGTTCGGCACCGGTAATCAATATCCGAGGCGTTGCCTCAATATCATCGAGTGTAACTCCGCTCTATGTCGTAGACGGTGTGCCAATTAACACAAGCGATATAGCATCGAGCACCGACTACAACCCGGTTGCCGACATCAATCCTGCCGACATAAAGTCTATCGACATTCTGAAAGATGCCGCCGCAAGCGCGATGTTCGGTTCGAGAGCCGCTGCCGGAGTCGTTATCATCACCACAAACTCGGGCTATGCCGGAAAGACAAAGCTAAGCTACGACTACAATGTCGGATTTAACAACGCAACAAAATTGTTTAAGCCGATGAATGCGCTGCAATATACCGACATAAAGAACCGCGGATGGCTTAACAACGGCGGCGACCCAGAGAATCTGCCTTATGCAACGATGACCGACAAGAACGGAAACATCGTAAGCACAAACTGGGTTGACTTGGTGTTCCGCACAGGAATCTCGCACAATCACAACCTTGGTATTCAGGGCGGAAACGACAAGGCTACATATTATCTTTCGGGAAGTTATACAACCAAAGAAGGAATTACCGTTGATGCGCAGTACGACCGCTTCTCGTTCAAGGGCAACGGAACGTACAAGCTCAATAAGTTCGTTAAACTCGGCTTTAACAGCGGTTACACATACAGCAGGATTCACACAGCCGATGCGGCACGCAACGGTGCGCTCAGCTCAATCGGCGGTCTTACACGACTGGCTTACGTAGACCTTCCAAACGTGCCGTCGCACAACGAAGACGGTTCTTTCTACGCCTCTGAACTTGCTCCGCAGAACCTTGGAAAGGGAAACAATGCCATCGAGGTGTTCTACTACAACGTAATAGGACTGATTGAGGGCGGACAGTATGCCGAGTCGAAGACTCACCGCATTCTTACAAACGGCTATGTTGAGATAAATCCTTTGAAGGGACTCACCCTGAAATCGCTCTACGGCATAGACTGGACTCTTGTTCAGAACGAGTCGTTCAACTCACCGCTGCACGGCGGAAGCTATCCGGGCGGAAGCAGCACGGTTGGCACATCGAACCTGAGAACTTGGACATGGACTAATACTGCCGACTATAACTTCGAGTTCAAGAAGCATCATTTCGATATTCTCTTGGGCGTAGAGGCTTCGGAAAACAAAAAGAACGTTGTTTCTCGCACCGGAACAACCCTCAGCAACAGAGACCAGATGTACGTTGAGGCTCCGTATCTTACTTATAGCGGTTCGGGAAGCATTCAGGAGAGCAGCATGTTCAGCTACATCAGCCGCTTTACTTACGACTGGAACAGCCGCTACTATCTTACAGCCAACTGGCGTCGCGACGGTCTGTCAAAACTTGGCAGAAAGTGGGGTAACTTCTACGGAATAAGCGGCGCATGGCGAATTTCTGATGAGGCTTTCTTCAAGAAACTTCCGAAGAATGAGATTTTCGAAGACCTGAAGATTAAGGCAAGCTACGGAATCGTTGGTAATGCAAACGTCGACTGGTATGCTTCTAAGAGCGTCTACTCATCGTCTACATACAACGGAAACGTGTCTTACGTCTCATCGGGCATCAACGACCCTAATCTGGGCTGGGAACAGACAGCCACAACCGACTTCGGATTGAGCGCGTCGCTCTTCAGAGGCAGAGTGCTTGTAGATGTTGATTATTTCTACTCAAAGTCGAAAGACCTTATCCTCGAAGCATCGCAGGCTTATTCTACCGGAATTGTAGACAGCAAGATTTCTACAAACCTCGGAAAGACACTCAACAAGGGTCTCGAACTGAGCATCAGCGGCGATGTTATCAGAAAGAAGAGATTCTCGTGGAACGTGGCATTCAATATAGCGTTTGTGAAGAACAAGGTTCTCGAGCTTGCCGACGACATCATCTACAGCAGCAGTACGGGCGCAAACATCACTACCGAGGGATATTCTCTGGCTCAGCTGTACACTTATCCAACCGACGGTGTTGACCCTGAGACTGGTCGCCGCGTGGTTCTGATAAAGAAAGCCGACGGCTCTTACGACCGCAATCTGCTCATCTACAAGTACGGCAAGGGCGGTGCTCAACTCTACGAACTCGACGGCGAGACTCGCTCAAACTATACTCTGAGCGATTGGAAACCTGAGATTTCGGGCAACACAAAGCCGACTTACTACGGAGGTTTGAACAACACATTCAAATACAAAAACTGGGATGCAAACGTAAACTTCCACTTCTCGGGCGGAAACAAGATTGTGAATGGTATGCGCGCCACCTTGTCGGACTGCCGAATGTGGAGCGGCACCGAAGAGTATTACAAGAATGTTTGGCAGAAGCCGGGCGACAAAGCCAAGTATGCAAAGCCAATGTACAACGATAACTACTCTAACGGTACGGCAAACCTCATCAGCGACTTGATTGAGAACGGCGACTTTATCCGTCTTCAGAGCCTTTCTGTAGGCTATAGTTTCAAGACAAAGAGATGGCCGAAGGAACTTGGCATCTCATCTCTCCGAGTGTATGCTCAGGCGCAGAACCTATTCTGCATCACAGGCTACACAGGTTTCGACCCAGAGATAAACTCGTACTACAATAGCGCGAACCTCCGCTCTGGTCTCGACCTCAACACAACGCCGCCTACACGCACAATAAGCATTGGCGCAAACGTTTCATTCTGAAAAAACAAGTAATATGACGAATAAGATATACAGAACAATATATGCAGGATTGTTGGGAGCAACGTTCGCGGTTGGCATCACGTCGTGCAGCGATGACTTTCTCGACAAGAACCCGAAGCTCGCGGTTACGGAGCACGATATTCTGGCATCCGAAGAACTTATTGATGCCACCATGGCTGGCGTTTATTCGCGCTTCAAGAGCAGCAATTTTGCCGGCGGAGGCATTGCCGCAATCTTCGACAACCGAGGCGACGACTTTGCCAACACAGGAAACAACACATACGCCCACGCCGACACTTACAATATGACGGTGGGGCAGAACAGTCCGATGAATCCGGGATATTTCCAAAGCGGCTATCTGGCAGTTAATGCCGCCAACACGCTGAAGGAGGCTCTCGAAAAACACGATAACCTTCCGATTTCAGAGAGCAAGCGTCAGCAGTACATTGCAAGCTGTCTCTTTATACGCGACATAAGCTGGTACTATCTGGCTCAGGTTTATTCGCAGCCGTATGCCTACAATCCCGACTCAAAGGCAATTCCAATCCATACTGAGGCGGTTACTGGACCGGGCAAGAACGAGGCTAAGTTGTGGACTATCGGTCAGATTTACAATCAGATAATCGAAGACCTCAGCAGCAACACCATCGCTGCTCTGCCCGACAGAAGCAGTTCTTCGTTCGATTCGACAATCCCAACTCAGCCTGCTGCGCACATGCTTTTGCAGCGCATCTACATGGCAATGGGCAGATGGAACGATGCCATAAGCGAGGGCGAGAAAGTTACAGGCTTTACACTGAGCGGAAGCGTTGCCGAACTGTTCGATGCGCCTTATCACACCAACGAGAACATCTTCTCCATTCCGTTTACGAATACCGAGCGTGGCGGCGGAAATCCTGCCAGCTACATCTCAAGCGGCGTGGGCTACATCGATACGCTTAATACTCGCACCGGAATAGTGAGCATTCCTGAGTATCATCTGGCAACAGACACTCGCACGCGGTTCATAAAGATTGACCCTGCAACTGGTCGTGAAACGTGGTACGAGAAGTACGATGAACACACAACACCGCTCGAGTGGATTCACATCTTCCGCTATGCCGAGACGCTGCTCAATCTTTCTGAAAGTTATTACAACATAGGCGAGTACGAGAAGGCTGCCGAGTTGTTGTATCAGGTTCGTCTGCGCTCAATTCCTACGGGCGATGTGGTTGATGTAAGGACGCTCACGGGCGAGGAACTGAAGAAGTTTATCCACAACGAACGTCGTGCCGAGTTCATAGGTGAGGGCATCAGAGGTCTTGACATCAGCCGAAGGGCAGAGAACTTTGTTCACCCGGCCGCAACGTTCACCAACGGCAAGTGGGACACGGTCGTCGTTGCCACTCCCGACAACAAGGCTTCTTACTGCTGGGCAATCCCGTCATACGAAATACTGGTAAATACAAGTGCTGCCGAATAAAGTCCGCAGCATCCAGATGGCTGTTTTTATTAAAGCAAAAATCCATTGCCTCGTACCTGAAGGCAATGGATTTTCTGCTTTGTCAGTATGTTGTAATTGTATACACAATCACTAATTTTGGCGATTTGCAGGCTCTCAATCACTAATATTCGGTATAAAACGTAAATCACATTGGTGAAAAATGAAAAAAGTTGATTACAGTCGGCGTATGCCGCCATCAATAAAGTTTCAT
>JBGUGY010000200.1:0-13583 GCA_045111775.1 Bacteroidaceae bacterium
TCTTAAGAACGGCGATGATGTTATCTCATCACTTTCTGAGCGTATCCTTGGCCGTGTATCGGTACACGATATTATACATCCAAGCACTGGTGAACTTATTGTTGCATCGGGCGAGGAGATTACAGAAGAAATTGCTCAGAAGATTGAGAATTCTCCAATCGAGAGCGTCGAAATACGTTCAGTGCTCACTTGCGAGAGCAAGCACGGTGTTTGTAAGAAGTGTTACGGTCGTAACCTTGCTACAAGTCGAATGGTACAGAAGGGTGAGGCTGTCGGTGTCATCGCTGCACAGTCAATCGGTGAGCCAGGTACTCAGCTTACACTTCGTACATTCCACGCCGGTGGTGTCGCTGCCAATGCAGCAGCAAATGCTCGTATCGTAGCAAAGAACGCTTCTAAGCTTGAGTTCGACGAACTTAGAACTGTTGATGTTGTTGAGGAGACTGGCGAGGCAGCTCGCGTAGTTGTAGGTCGTCTTGCCGAGTTGCGTTTCGTTGACGTTAATACAAACATCGTATTGTCAACAGTAAACGTTCCTTACGGTTCTACTTTGTATGCAACAGAAGGTCAGATTGTTGCCGTTGGCGATGTTATTGCTAAGTGGGATCCATTTAACGCAGTAATCGTTACCGAGACATCTGGTCGCATCCAGTTCGAGGACATGATTGAGGGTGTTACTTATCGTGTTGATAGCGATGAGACAACCGGTTTGCGCGAAATCATCATCACTGAGTCTAAGGACAAGACAAAGGTTCCTGTTGCTCACATCAACGATGAGAACGGTCAGCTGATACGTTCATACAGCTTCCCAGTGGGTGGTCACATCGCTGTTGAGGACGGTCAGTCTGTTAAGGCTGGTGACATCTTGGTTAAGATTCCTCGTGCTGCTGCCAAGGGTGGTGATATCACCGGAGGTCTTCCACGAGTAACCGAGCTGTTCGAGGCTCGTAACCCATCTAACCCAGCCGTTGTTTCTGAAATCGACGGTGAGATTACAATGGGTAAGGTTAAGCGTGGTAACCGTGAGATTACAGTAACATCTAAGCTTGGCGAGGAGAAGAAGTACATGATTCCGTTGTCAAAGCAGATTCTTGTTCAGGAGAACGACTACGTTCGTGCTGGTACTCCATTGTCTGATGGTGCCATCACTCCAGCCGACATCCTTGCCATCAAGGGTCCTACTGCCGTTCAGGAGTATATCGTAAATGAGGTTCAGGATGTGTACCGTTTGCAGGGTGTGAAGATTAACGATAAGCACTTCGAGGTTATCGTTCGTCAGATGATGCGTAAGGTACAGATTAACGAGCCAGGCGATACTCGCTTCCTTGAGTCACAGATTGTAGACAAGCTCGACTTTATGGAGGAGAACGACCGTATCTGGGGCAAGAAGGTTGTAACCGACGCTGGCGATTCTACAGTTTTGAAGAAGGGTCAGATTGTTACAGCACGCAAGCTCCGCGACGAGAACAGTATGCTTAAGCGCCGCGACTTGAAGACTGTCCAGGTTCGTGATGCCGTAGCTGCTACTTCTACTCAGATTCTTCAGGGTATCACCCGTGCAGCATTGCAGACTAAGAGCTTCATGTCGGCTGCTTCCTTCCAGGAGACAACCAAGGTGCTCAACGAGGCTGCAATCAACGGTAAGTCTGATAAACTCGAGGGTATGAAGGAGAACGTAATCTGCGGTCACTTGATTCCTGCAGGTACTGGTCTTCGCGAGTTCGAGAAGATTATCGTAAGCAACCGTGAGGATTACGAGCGCATGATGGCAAACCGCAAGGCTGTTATCGGCTATTCAGAGGACTAATAAATTTCCAAAATACTTAATTATAAGGTGATGCACATTAGGTTGCATCACCTTATTTTTTTGTTTTATCGTAATGATTTTCGGAGAAATATGATAGCTTAGAGATAAGGGAAATATACGAAAAAAGCGGACGTTCAAGATTTCGTTATCTGAACGTCCGCTGATTATTATTTGAAAAAAGGTTTAGTCTTTCCAGTTTGTGATTCTGCGGATGAATGGAATTAGCTCCTCAGCCATGCACTTCTGCTGTCGTGCCGACGGATGACTGTGTGTTGCGTAGCCCAGCGAGCCGTCTTGTGGCGAGAAATCGAGTCGGAAGATTTTTCCGTCGCCGCTCTCGTTGGCTTCGAGAACGATTTTTGTTATTGCTCCCTGCACATCCTGAAGCGATTTTCCATTAAGCATACATCCATCGAGTAAGATGATGTTTGTATCGGGATATCGTGCTCTGACAAGTTTGTAGAGTTTGCGGAAACCATCCTCGAGAAGTTCTTTTTTGTATGTGCCTACGCTTGTGTCGTTTGTTCCGAGGTTTATGCAAACCACGTCGGGAACGTATGAGCCATAATCCCAGTTCTGCGAAGGGTCGCCGAAGTTTGTAAGCGGATAGATGTCTACCATCGACTCCTTTGGATTTCCTGTTTCCGGACCGTTGTAGTTGCGGTATACTCCGATGCCAGAGCGGCAGACCGTTACGTACTGTGCGTTAAGCTGTCGGGCAGTCTCGGCTGCGTATGTATAGTAGAAATTCTCGGTCTTGTCGTAGAATTTGCTCTCCGTTCCGCTGACATCGTCGATGCCGTATCCGCATGTCTGCGAGTCGCCGATGAACTCAAGTTTTCGTGTAGGGAGCTTAGGAGCGTTCTCAACCTGTCCGTCTATCACAAAACCGTGAAATTCAGGAACTCTCTGATATCCTTCGTAGCAGAGTGTTGCTGTTACGGTATGCTTGGTATTTGGCATTCCCTTTGCTAGTCCCACTTCGTTGATGCCTTCGCCGAACTCTATTTTGAACGGCAGGTTGTCATCAATCTTTATCATAAAGAATCCGCTGTTGGGCTTGCATTTCATCTTTATTTCAGTTCCGGTAAAACGCATGCTGATCTGCACACCCGGATATACGAACTTAGGTGTTGTTGGATCAGAATTGTTTATTCGTCCCATATATACGATTTCAGGGTTGTTTGCAGGAACGAAATTATTATATTGTGCATAAGTTACGGCACTAAAGTTAAAAAGTGCTGCAAGTGCCAATAGTCTTAGATTTTTCATCCTTTGTATATATAAAATGAATTAATGTAGGCAAAGATAAGTAAAAAAAAAGAAATATTCTTGTATTTCTTAATAATTGTGCTATTTTTGCACGGATTTTTGTAAAGAACTTTAAAAAACCTATAAGACTATGTATTGGACTTTGGAATTGGCTTCTAAGTTGGAAGATGCCCCTTGGCCAGCAACAAGGGAGGAATTGATTGATTACGCACAGCGTTCGGGTGCTCCTCTTGAGGTTATAGAAAACCTGCAAGAGATTGAGGATGAAGGCGATATATATGAGAGTATTGAAGATGTATGGCCTGATTATCCTGCAAAAGAGGACTTTTTGTTTAACGAGGATGAGTATTAAAGAAATAAGCGATGTTGCTTTCGGGCAGCATCGCTTTCTTTTATTTTTGCTGGCTGGCTTGTTGTCGGCGTTGCATCAGTTTCCGCTGAATTTCGTTTTCAACTTCGAAAAAACGGCTTACTTGATCTGCCGAGAGAATGGTGGCAAACTTGTCCACATACTTCATGCGGATGGATTGCGCCTGTTGCTGGCGTTCCATTTTGCGTTTTGTAAGAGCCAGACGTTCTTCGTTGGTTAGGGGCTTTGCTGGTTTCTTGTATTCTCCAACGGTGGCTCGCATCTCTTCGCTGTAACGCCGGTAAATAGGAACGAATTTTTCTTTCTGGCTGTCAGACATATCAAGGCGCATGGTAAGTTCGCGCACTTTTGCCTGAAAATACCGCTCGTTCAGTTTCTGTGTATTTTGTGCTGATGCGCTTGCAGTAAACAGCATCAGCAGCAGTGTGATAATGAATTGTCGCATATTCTTATTTTTTAATATTCTGGAATTTCTTCGACTTCGTAATACGGCAGCATCTGTATCTCTTCGTCTGTAATGCTGTTCAGAAAATCATCAACAGGACTTGTGCTATTTTCAGCAATCAGTTTTTTGCTGAAGTTTGTATGGTTGTAGCAGATGATGGCTGAGCCTGCCAGTATTACCGTAACTGCTGCCGCTGTAATGTATTTGTACAGAGTGTGAGTCTTGGCGGTTCTCTGCCTGCTTATTGCCTGTTCGGTGGCGCGTTCTACGATGTTGTCAACGTATTCTTTGCTCTCCCGATATGGCATTTCGTATTTCTTTAAATCTTTCATAAGCCGTATTCTTTTATGAATTTCTTTATTTTCTCTGTCGCGTAGTGATTGTTGGCTTTCAGTGTGCCTATGCTTTTGCTTGTGATGGCAGAAATTTCTTCGTAGCTCAGTTCGTCGTAGTAACGCATGCTGAATGCAATGCGCTGTTGCGTTGGCAAAGTAAGTAATGCCTTTTGAAAAAGTACTTCGGCTTTGTTGCTGTCGAGCGACGTTTCAGCCTGAAGTTTGCTGATTAGTGTTGGTGCCAGTGAGTCGATACTTTGAAACAGATGAGTCTGTCGGCGCAGATGTCTTAGCGATTCGTTGGTGGCAATGCTGTAAATCCATGTTGTTATTTGTCCGTCGCCCCGAAAGCTGCTGATGTTGTCAAGAATCTTGATACATGTTTCTTGCAATACGTCTTCGGCATCATCGTGTCCAACAACAATTCGCCTAATGTGCCAATACAGTCTGTTGCCATATTGTGACATTAGTTGTCTGAACCCTTCATCGCGCAGATTCGGGTTTCGTAGCATCTCATATAATTGTGTCTGCTCTCTTCTTGAATCCATATATTGTTTAGACACATTAGGTAGACAAAAGTAAAAAATTTTTTTCAACTTTTTAACCTATGGGTTGTTTACGTATCATATTACCAAACGACAAACATCTGAAAATAATTGTGATATGAAAAGGTTATTCCTAAGAATGATGCTGACAATCAGCATCTTGTTTTCTGTTTCGAAGATTGCTTTTGCACAGGCAAATCGTTATGAATGTGACGAGTCTTGCGGTTCGAGTAACAGCGTAGAGATTGAGTACAGCGTAGTCTGCCCCGTTGGATTCTCAACCATCAAGCCAATAGATATGGCACCGAGACTGAAAACTCTTAACGGCAAGACGATTGCCATCGTTGGCGATGATTTTATGTACAACATTACGCATCCTGAACTGAAAAGGCTGATTGAGACAAATTATCCGAGTGCGAAGGTTATTCTGTATGATGAGTTGCCTATTGCCGGACCTTATCCAGCACCGGGCATAAAGCGGCAAGGCACAGAAGAGTTCAAACGTCGACTTGCAGAACTAAAGGTTGATGCCGTAATTGCCGGGAACGGCGGTTGCGGAATCTGCACGCCGAAGGAGACAGGCTCGTGCATTGTTGCCGAAAAAATGGGCATTCCGTCGGTCATCATCACAGCCCCTGGATTTGACCAGCAGGCACGCTATACGGCTCGTAACAACGGTGTACCGGTACTTAGGGTGGCTGTATATCCGGGTGCTTTTGCATCGCATACCGAGGAACAGCTAATCAAGAATACGCGTGATGTTATATGGAAGCAGATAGTTACTGCACTTACTACGCCTATACGTCAAGACGAATACGCCACAGATGCGGCAGTACAAGGGTATTACTGATGATGTGTTTCATGGCTCGCTCGATGAGATTTATGCTTATTTTAAATCGATGGGTTGGAGCGACGGAATGCCGTTTTGTCCACCCACTTACGAGAAGGTTAAGGAATATCTTGACTATACCGACTATCGTATCGACGAGACCATAGCCGTACTTCCGGGTGCATTCCGCAACACAACGACATGGCACGTTGCTGTAAATGCGTGTATGGCAGGTTGCAAGCCAGAGTATATGCCAATACTTGTGGCAATGACCAAGGCAATGGCTGGCGGTGATTTTCGTCGCACGTTGGGTAGTACTCACGCGTGGGTTCCATATTCGTGGATAAACGGTCCGGTGGCTCGTCAGCTGGGCATAAGTTGTGGTCAGGGCGAGATAAATGCCGATGCCAATTTGTCGATAAGCCGCTTTATGAGTCTTGCCATGCAGAATCTGGCAGGATATACCGTAGGGCAAAATCGTATGGGAACATTCGGCTATCTTCAGCCGTGGTGTCTTGTCGAGGACGAGGAGGCTTGCCGTCGTGTTGGCTGGCAGACATGGAGCGAGCAGCAAGGCTACAATATCAACGACAATACTATAACGCTTACATCGGCACTTATGTGGGGAAACAATATGGCGCCGTCTACTACAGATGCCGAACGTGTAATGCAGCTAATGGCATGGGATATCTCTGAACGCTGCCAGTTTGCATTGGGCAGTGGCAGACAATTTACCAATAGGGTGGTTTTGATGACTGAGCCTGTTGCAAAGATTCTCTCTTGCGGATATTCTGCCATCAACTCTCTCGAAGATGCGCTTATTCAGAACTCACGCCGCTCTGCTTACGAACGCGCGTTTGCAAACTATTACGCAAATCCGGGTAGCCGTAGGGACGGAGAGGAGCATAGTTTCAGGCAATATCTCAGTCACATAGTCAAAGCCGAAGGCGGTGAAACAACGTCTACGCCTGTTTGGTATGATACTCCTGATGAAACGATGACTACTATCCCAACCATGAGGAAGGGTGCTACGGCATTCCTCGTAACTGGCGATGCATCGCGCAATAAAGTTCAGATTATGCCCGGTGGCGGTTTTTCTGTTGTGAGCATAGAATTGCCCAAGGCATGGGATTCGCTTATGTCTTCAAAGGGTTATCCTACTCTGGCTGATATGTATCTCGTGCCAGCAGATAACTAAATATACGGATTATTGTCTTGGAGAATAAAATAAGCGATGTTGCTTTCGGGCAGCATCGCTTTCTTTATTTGCTGAAGTGACAGAATGTCAACAACTGAAAGATACGATTCCGTAGTCATAAAATACTTCAATCTGTAACCACATTTTTGAAGTTTTTTTCTCCCCACTCAACCAAGGCTGAAAGGGCAGGAATAAGCGATTTTCCAGTGTCGGTGAGTGAGTATTCAACGCGGGGAGGAACTTCCGGGTAGACTTTGCGATGTACGAGGTTTGTCTGTTCAAGGTTCTTTAGCGTTTGTGAGAGCATTTTCTGCGAGCAGTCTGTCATAAGACGGCGTATTTCGTTAAAACGCAATATGCCAGTCTCGCTGCTGTCGAGCGATAACAAAACGAGCATTGACCATTTGTCGCCAAATCGGCTAATCACATGTCGGATTGGACAATTTAAATATTTTTTCTGAATCTCTGTCATAATTGTTTAGTTTTCAGCAAAACTAACCAAATTATAGTAAGTAACCAAAAGAAACCATGGCAAGGAATGTTAAAAAATGTTAAATCTAATTTTCTGAAAGCCTCGAATATTCACAATTCCTACTTTTTGGTAACTATCTAACAAAAAAGTGCCTTCTTGTACGGGGCGTTTTTTTGCCGTACATTTGCATCAGTAATCGAAATATTATTAATAGTAAAAAATAAAAATTATGGCTAAAAATGTATTGCTGATAGGCGCAACAGGATTTGTGGGTTCAGCTATTTTGAACGAGTTGGTTAATCGTGGTCACAATGTAACCGCATTGGTTCGTAATACAGACAAACTTGCAGGCAGAGCAGGAGTTGAAGTGGTGCAGGCAGATGTGGCAGATGTTGATGCAGTTGCAAGACTTGCAGAAGGTAAGGATGCCGTTATCTCTGCCTACAATCCTGGATGGACGAATCCCGACATTGCGCGTCTTATAACCGAGAATTATCCAAATATTCTGGCGGCTGCCAAGAAATCTGGAGTTCGTCGTTTGCTAATAGTCGGAGGCGCTGGCACGCTGTTTTGTGCTCCCGGCTTGCGCGTTGTAGATAGCGGTGCTATTCCAGAGGAGATTATGGGTGGTGTTCGTCCGCTTGGCGACTTCTATCTGAATACGTTGATGAGCGAGAATGATATCGACTGGGTATTTTTTTCTCCAGCTGGCGCTTTTGACGAGAATGGCGAGCGTACAGGCAAGTTCCGTCTTGGCAAAGACGATTTGATTGTTGATGAGAACGGACAGAGCCATATTTCTGTCGAGGACTATGCCGTTGCGATGGTTGATGAACTGGAGAAGGCTGGGCATCACAAAGAACGCTTTACTATCGGCTACTAAATTTGTATGTATAAATGAATCGGGCTTTTAAGTTTCTTGAGACGCACAACGAGATTGTCCTTGCAACTTGCGAGGGCAATCTGCCTAAAATCCGAAATTTTCAGATAATGAAGCAGGAAGGGCATGTGCTCTACTTTGCAACTTCGGCAAGGAAGGCAGTTTATAGGGAGATAATGCAGAATCCGAATGTTGAGATTCTTGCCTTTGCCGATAAAATTTCTGTTCGCTGTTCTGGCGTAGCGAGTTTCAACGTGCCAGATGACGTGAAACAATGGATTTACGACAATAATCCTGTCTTGCCTCGCCTTTATTCGGATTACGGTCAGCTTGTGTATTTCTGTCTGCCCGTTGCCGAGATTGATTATTATGACCTTACGCCCACTCCGCCTGTATACTTGCACTTCGATTTGATGGCAGGCACAGTAAACAACGGCTTTGTGGGGAATCGTTATAGCAAGTAGGAATAATCATAGCCATAATTCTCGCTTACATGAAGAAATATTCATGTTGGCGAGAATTATTTTTTTTGCGAATTTATCGTAAAACAATAAAATAATATTGTTTTTCTTTGCTGATTTAAATATTCTGTTTATTTTTGTACCGAAAATATTTATCGTTTAACAATAAAAATAGAATAACTATGAACATCAATGCAAAGAAATACATTGTGCTGTGCGTTGTGTGGCTAGCTGTCTTGGTGGCAACGAACATACTGCACCGTAGCCGGCCGATGACGAGAGGCAAAATTGGATTTGCCGAACTCTCTTCTGGCTTTGTTTCGCGCGATTCGCTTGTTGGCGGCGTCGTAATTCCTTATGAGGCATTTCTTGCCCGACTTATAAACCTTGGATGTCAATGAATATAAACTTAATATGCTATGAACAAGAAACTTAGAAATTACATCACGCTGTTTGTTGCAGTGCTGATAGCCATTGTGCTGACTAATTTTGTCATTTTCGATAATGTAACCTACGCTTCTGTGCCCGATGAGAAAATGGAGATTGCCGATGTTCCGTCGTGGTATGCCAGTCGCGACACGCTCGACAATGGCGGAATTGTAACAAAACACTTTCCGACGATAAGTTACGAGGTGTATGTGAAGCCTAAGAATACGCAGAAAGTTCTGATGTCAAAGTTTGATAACCAGGCGTATATGGTTGAGGTGCAGAAAGCCAAACTTATACAGCCTGCTTCCGATTCGCCACTCAAGAACTTTACGCTGGTTTATGCCATTGTTCTGCTTGCGCTCGAGGCGGTAGTTGTCGTGTGGATTCTGTGCATGGTCTTTAAGCTTGTGCAAAGCATCCGCAGGGGCGAAGTGTTTGTTACAAAAGTCTCGAAATATCTCGAAACCACGGGAATTCTTCTCACAGTCCTTTATCTGTTCCAGTTTATAGGCTCGTATGTCATTATGCAGTATTTCATCAGAGAGGTAAGGTTGGCTGGCTATTATATCGTTTTCCGTAACGATTGCAACAGCATGTACATAATAACAGGTTTGGCTCTGATGATAATCTCGCAAATAATCCTGATGGGCAAGGACTTGAAGGATGAGCAGGATTTGACAATTTAATTAGACTGAAAGAAAATGAGTATAATTGTAAACGTAGATGTGATGATGGCAAAGCGGAAGATGTCATCGCAGGAACTTGCCGAGAAAATCGGCATCACTCAGGCAAACCTTTCCATCTTAAAGACCGGCAAGGCGAAGGCTGTCAGATTCTCGACTCTCGAAGCCATCTGCAAGGCACTTGACTGCCAGCCGGGCGACATTCTGGAGTATCGCGAGGACTGATCTCGGGAGTGTTAATAAAAGTTAAAATTCAGTCCGTACACTTTTAAATACCCAAAAAATGCGTATCTTTGTGATATCAAAATGATATCAAATTATTAAATCGTAAAAATATGGAAACAAAAGAATTTGAATTTAAAGGATTGGTAATGAATGGCTTCGTGATGCTGTTTGTTAACGCAATTATCTTGATTCTTGGAATTGTCGGCTTTATTTTTAGTATTATTCAGCTCGACGAAAGTCATGGCGCAGACGGCGGTTGGATGATGGGATTCTCGGTTCTGCTCATTCTCATAAACATCATTATGTGGTGCGGACTGATGCAGCAAGAGCCAAACGAGGCGAGGGTAACGACATGGTTTGGAAAGTACAGCGGAACTTTTCAGAAGACAGGTTTCTTCTGGATTTGTCCTTTCTATAAAACAAAGAAGGTTTCGCTCCGCGCCCGAAATCTCGATGCCGACCCAATAAAGGTGAACGACAAGACTGGAAATCCGGTGATGATTGGTCTTGTGCTTGTGTGGAAACTGAGCGATACTTACAAGGCTCTTTTCGAGGTCGATTCTCAGACTATGGCGGCAAATCCTAACACTATAGGTTCTGATACCAAGGGACTTATGAACGCTTTGGAGAACTTTGTCCGCGTGCAGAGCGATGCAGCCCTTCGTCAGGTGGCAGGACAGTATGCTTACGACGATGAGGACAGCAAGAGCGACGAGCCTACTCTGCGTTCGAGTGCAGAAGAGATTAACGAGCAGCTGGAGTTGAAGCTTAACGAGCGTCTTGCCTTGGCAGGAATAGAGGTTGTTGAGGCTCGCATCAACTATCTGGCTTATGCTCCTGAGATTGCGGCAGTTATGCTTCGCCGTCAGCAGGCATCGGCTATAATCACCGCTCGCGAGAAGATTGTTGAGGGTGCGGTAGGTATGGTAAAGATGGCGCTCGACAAACTGTCTGGCGAGGAAATCGTGGAACTCGACGACGACAAGAAGGCTGCAATGGTAAGCAATCTGCTCGTTGTGCTCTGCGGCGATGAGTCGGCACAGCCCGTTGTAAACACAGGAACGTTGAACCATTAACAGATGGCAGAAAAGAAGACGACAAAGAGTTTCATCCTTCGCGTAGACAGCGAGACGATGGATGCGATAGAGGCTTGGGCTGCGGACGAGTTCCGCAGCACAAACGGTCAGTTGCAGTGGATTATTACCGAGGCACTGCGAAAGGCAAAGCGTCTGCCAAAAAAGAAGAATTCTCAGTCCAAAAATCAGGAAGAAAAAGATGATTAGAACATTATTCCAAATATTGAATCATTCTGCTCCAAGATTTTTGGCATGTCGTTTCATCGTTCGTCCAAGGATAAAACACATTTTTGTAATTGCCGTTTTGGTGATTCTGAGCACGGCTGTCTCTGCCCAGAACATCTCCGGCTCTTGGAATGGAGAACTGAAAGCTGGATTCCAGAAAATCCCTATTGTGCTTAATCTGACATCCGATGGTAAATGTACGCTCGACAGTCCGTCGCAAGGCGCAAAAGGAATTTCTGCAGATGTCGAATTTCTCTCTGCCGATTCTGTTAGCATACGAGTGCCGATGATAGGGGCGGCTTATTCGGGACGGTTGCAGAATGGCGAGATAAAAGGTTTGTTTGTGCAGAACGGCTTCAGATTGCCGCTGACCTTAACGCCGGGCAAGACCGCCGAACTGAAACGGCCTCAGACTCCTAAACCGCCGTATCCTTACCGAACAGAGGAAGTTTCGTTTACAAACTCAAAAGCTGGAGCAACCTTATCGGGAACGCTTACTCTGCCGCAAAATGCAAAATGTGTGTTGCTGATGGTTACGGGCAGCGGAGCACAGAATCGTGATGAAGAAGTCTTTGGACATAAGCCTTTTGCCGTAATTGCCGACCGCTTGGCTCGCGAGGGCATTGCCACCTTGCGTTATGACGATAGGGCAACGGCAAAGTCGGTTGGAGGAAATATCGAAGATGCCACCACAAAAGATTTTGCCGATGATGCCGCGGCTGGTGTAGAATGGCTCAGAAAGTCGGGACGATTCAAGAAAATCGGCATTCTTGGTCATAGCGAAGGCGCAATTATCGGCTTTATGCTGGGCGCACAGAAGAAAGTAGATTTTGTTGTTAGTCTGGCTGGCACAGCCGTAAAGGGCGACAGCGTTCTTCTGGCTCAGAATAAGGCGATTGCCGGTGATGCCGCAAAAGACCTTACTATTGAGCAACTGCGTAAAATGTTGGGCGAAAGACAAAATCCGTGGATGCAGTGGTTCGTAGACTACAATCCGCAGACGGATATAGAAAATGTAAAGTGCCCAGTGTTCGTTGCCTTCGGAAGTAAAGACTGTCAAGTTGCTGCCAATCAGAATCTTGTGGCTATGCGTCGTGCACTTCCAAATGGCAAGTGCAATCTTCTGAAGGAGTACGATGGACTGAATCATCTTTTTCAACATTGCCATACCGGATTGCCCGATGAATATGGACAGATAGAAGAGACCTTCTCGGAAGAGGTAATTGCCGATGTGGCACAGTGGATAAAATCTGTTTGGTAGAAAAACATCAACTTAAATAATCGAAACGATGAATAACAACAATATCAACTTCAAGGTGTGTCGAACAAAGGAGAGCACGATTATAGAGGCTGTCTGCGGGCTGATTACGGTGGTTGCCATCATTCTTGGCCTCGTGATGTTGCGCCGCGATTCGGAGATTGGAAAGCAGATGCTTGCGGCAACCTTCAGCATTGGTTTCTGCACGTTTCTGATACTTGTCTTGGCATACTGTCCAAGGACGTTCAGCATTCCAGACGATGCCAATGCCGGAATGTTTGCCGCTACGGTGCGATTTCTGCGCATTCTCAGCATCTGTCTTTCTCTGCTGATGCTTGGCATTGTCGTTTCACTCTTTCTCGGAATTACTGATAAAGGATTGGTAACAGTTGTTTGCAGCATTCCTGTTATTTGTGCTTTTGTGTGGTATTTCATTGCCTACACAAGGGCTAAGCGAAACAAATAACAATAATCATAAAAAATACAAAAACAAAATGAACAGAAAAATTGCGATAACTATCCATACGATAGTTGAGTTGTTGGTGTTGTTAATCTTCTCTATTTTATTTTATTACGGAGTACTCTCTGTTACTACTTTAGTGGCGGTTGTTGTGTCGTTTTTCATTATTTCGGGAACCGTGATGATTGTATTTATGCGCAAATTACCGCCTGCCGAGATGAAAAAAGTAAATTTTCAGTTGAGTCGTACCAAAGAAAGTACGATTGTTGAATTTTTTTGGGCGCTGATATTTCTTATTATTTTGATTCTTGATATTATCATGATTAGCCGAGGTTCAGAGCACGGCATAAGTACGAGTGTGAAGATAATTGTGGGCGGAGTGATTATGATGCTTCGTGGCGCTTATTGTCAGAAAGATTTGGAGAATGCCGATGTGAGCAAGATTCTCTTCCTGACGCGATGCAACCGTATTCTGGCCGTTTGCGTAATGTTGCTTGTTCTTGTTTGGGGTGTAATGGATTTTCTTGGGCTTTCGTATAACATTTTGGCATTTGGTATACCGTCGTATATTCTGATTTTTATAATGCTGTGGAATTTTTTTGCAATCCGAAGG
>JBGUGY010000201.1:0-8472 GCA_045111775.1 Bacteroidaceae bacterium
TCATTCCTTCTTCTGTTAAGAGCATTGGCAAGGGTGCTTTTTATGAATGCATTTCCTTGAAAACAATAACGCTTCCTTCTTCCATTACAAGTCGTATAGAAAATAATGTTTTTAGCTTTTGTAATTCGTTAGAGTCGATAATTATTCCAGAGAATGGTGTTGAACAGATTAAACAGATATTGTCAAAAGATTTGTGGGATAAGCTTAGTTGTCAAAAAAGTAGAAAGTATCGATGGTTAAGATTTTTTGAAAGACGCTAAAAGCGTTTCTACTTAGTAATCGTAGCGTCCGTGAATTGCGGAAATAAAACAGAGAATGTTATCCGAGTGCATTCATGCTCAATAATAATTTTATAAAAATGACAGATTCTTTAGAAGTTCAGTATGTTTTGTCAATATTAACATCAATAATAACTGGTGGATTTGTATTGGTGTATGTTGAGATTGGTAATAGAATAAATAGGGAGAATGATCGTTGTGAAACGTTGATAACACCTTTTATGCGTAAAATTTCAGCATATTGTAGATTTATAAGCTATTATGAACCTTTGATAATTTCAAAAGAATGCGATGATAATGAAAAAGAAAAGCAAAAACATCTAAAATCTATAGTGGAAAGAATTGCTAAAAAAGGAAAAAACTTGATTAATTCTGGTGTAAATTATACGGTTGATAGTTTTACATATAACGAATTGCGTATGTTGGCAGAGGACATTAATAATATTTGGTTTTGGTACGAGAAAATTAATCCTTGTTACATGAATATTGATAACAATGGGTATGAAGTTGTTTGTAAATCTATAAACGAAGAGTTAAAAGAAATAAATCCATTGTTTCTTTCGAGGTCATGTGATTTGGGACTTATTGCAGAATTGTCAGGTGGCTTATATATTGAGTTTGAACGTTTTGTGGAAGGAGAAATTTACAAACATGAAAAAGAAATAGAACTTTATAAATGTCAAATAAGGGGCGTTTTAGTGGCTATTATTTTAGTTCTAATATTGTTAGGGATGTTATTGTTGGGGATTTTTCCAGTTTGGTTGTTGAAGATTCTAACATTGGTTATTCTTTTATTCATGGTAGCCGCTTTATTAATGTTAGGTATTGACAAGAAAACTCAAATAAAATGGTATGCTAAATTGAAGAATTTGATAGTAGTATATAAGAAATAATGCGGACGAATCATCATCCTTGATTCGCCCGCAATTCTTTAGTTATTCTGTATAATCTCAGTCAGCTCCCACATATCATCGATAACGAAATTTGCGCCGGAGTCTTCGAGTTGCCTTCGGGATGCGTTGCCGTATGTTACTCCGCAGGTGCGCGTTCCGGCGTTGGCTCCCATCAGAATGTCGAACGGCATGTCGCCGACCACCAAAGCCTCGTCCGCCGAGAAACCGAGCGCGTCGAGCGTTTTCAGAACAGGCTCGGCATCAGGCTTCGGCTTTGTAACATCTTCAGCCCCAAGAATATAGGCGATGTCGTCGATTATGCCCAAGCCCGACAAGAAGTCGCGGATGGATTTAGACGAGCGCGATGAGGCTATCGACATCGTTATACCGTTGTCTTTCAGCCATTTTAGCGTGTCGGCAACGTTGGGGAAGAGTGTAGGGACGAGCTCCTTCTTGTTGGTCTCGAATATGCGGCGGTAGGTATCGGCGCACTCGTCAGCCTCCGCATCGGTCAGGTTAGGGTAGATGTGCATGAAGCAGCCCTTCAGCGGCAGACCTATGGTAGAGGCGCACGTCTCCTCGCTGGCTACGGGCAGACCGCACGCCTGCTGAGTCTGCTGCATGGTTGTAACGATGCAGCGGCGCGTGTCGCATATCGTTCCGTCGAAGTCGAAAATAACCAGTCTGATGTTCATCTTGTTCTTTGTCATACCACCTTCTGCAACTGGAAAACCTTAAGACCGTACTCCTTCAGAGCCACGATGGCGTATGACAGTATCTCGTCCTTGTTGCGCTCGTAGTTCTCCCATTTCTTGTCCTTCAGGAAGAAGTAGAGCTGTATTGTAAGTCCCATTCCCTGAGTGGTTTGCGGCATCTGGCGCACCATGTGGTTGTACTGCGTGTTAATGCGTCCGTCGTGCTGCAAGTATCTGAGCATGGCGCGCTGGTAGACCGTCAGGTTTACTATCGGCTTCTGCATCTCCTCCTCGATTATGAGGCCGCTTGCCAGATACTTGGCCTTCTGCTCGTCGGTTATCAGAGCCATGCTTTCCATGTCTATCGTGAGGGTAGGAGTGGCAAGACGGCCTGCGCTGTCCTGCATACCTCGCCAGTTGCGGAAGCTGTCGTTCATCAGGGTGAAAGGCGAGATTGTCGTTATCGTGTTGTCCCAGTTCTTCACCTTAACGGTTGTGATGTTAACATCCTGAACAACACCGTTTGCGCCGTTCTTGTCCATCTGAATCCAGTCGCCCTTGCGCAGCATGTCGTTGGCAGTAAGCTGGATGCCCGAGACGAAGCCCACGATAGTGTCCTTGAAGACCAGCATCAGGATGGTAGCCGCAGCACCCAGTCCGGCAATGAGCGAGAGCGGAGAGCGGTTGATGATGATGCTTACAATTATTATCGCTCCGATAAAGTAGGCCACGAGCTTGAACAGTTGGAACACGCTCGATACGGAGCGGTCCTTGTACTTGTTGTGCTCCTCGGTGGCATCCTTCACGCCGTTGAGGAAGGTCGAGAAGATACTGAGAAGCGAGACGACGATGTAAATCTTGCTCGCCTTCATACATAGTATCAGAAGAACTTCCTCGCCATACAGAACGAGAGGCAGCATGGCGTAGATTACCAGCGAGGGCATGGTACGGCTGACGCTGTTCATCATCTTGTCGTTAAGGATGTAGTCGTCCCATGTCGTTTCGGTCTTTGATACGATTTTTATTACAATAGGAGAGATAATCTTGCGGCATATAAACTGTGTGATATACGCCAAAGCAAACATTATGGCAATCATAATGATGCGTTGTATTGAGTTTGCATTCTCGCCGTCCAGTCCCATTATTTTGAACATATAGCTTGTATATTCGAATGCTGTATGTGCTAATGTCTCGCGCATGAAAATAAAATGTTAAGGTTTAAAAAAGGGCAACCGTTTTTGAAGGCTGCCCGTATTTGTTAGTCAATCGTCTGTTTCTTGTGTTATACCAAGTGCTTGATGAGCTCCTCGCGATCGCCTGGAAGATAGTCGATTACTGGAATCTCAATCATTGTGTAGCAACCAGGCTGCTGCTTCATTGATGCACGAGCCACGTTTACAAGAACCTGTGCAGTAAGAGCAGGGTTGTTAATCTTCATGTTGTACTCGAACAACTGGTTGTGAGTCTTGCCAGAAACACCCTTGCGTACAAGGTTAACGCCGTGGCCTACATCGTTCAGGTCCTTAACGCACTTAACCTGATTTACGTGAGTCTCATCGTTAACGAAGTAAGGGTCTGCCTTGATGGCTGCCTCAACCTTCTTGAAGTCTGCGCCGTCCTCAAGCTCAACATAAACCATACGGCGGTGAATGCCTGTGCCAAGTGGGATAGTAACAGAAAGAGCATCTCTAACGCCCTCGATAGCGCGAACGGCTACAGAGTGACCCATGCTTCGGCCCGGACCGAAGTTAGTGTAGCTTACGCCCTTTGGTGCAAGGCTCTCCATCAGAGTACGAACAACTGAGTCAGAACCCGGATCCCATCCTGCTGAGATGATAGAAACGGCATTGCCGTCCTTTGCAGCCTTGTCGAGCGAACGGCGAAGGTCTACAATCTGTGTGTGTATGTCGAAACTGTCAACTGTGTTGATACCCATTGCCAAAAATTCCTTAGCATATTTCTCAACGCTGCGGGTTGGAGTGGCAAGAATGGCAACATCAACTTTGCCAAGTTCCTTGATGTCCTTAACAACGGCATAGTCGGCAAGCTCCTTAGGCTTGTTCTCTGCACCGTTACGGCGCACTACACCTGCAATTTCAAAATCCTCACTCTCCTGAAGTGCCTCGAGAGTGTACTTTCCAATATTGCCATAACCAACTATGGCTGCTCTGATTTTTGTCATAATTTATAGTGTTGTTTAAAAATTGCAGCGCAAAAGTATGAATTTTATTTTAAACTATTTGATATTTTCGTCAAATATTTTTAATTTTGCAATCTCAAAAATGCAAAAATGTTTAAAACCAACAAATACGTAATTCTAACTATAATCAGTACGCTCTGTCTGTCGGCTTTCGCGAGCAACGACGGCTTGAAAAAGGATAGGGTGATAAAAAAAAGCAAAACGACCTACAGGCACGAAAGGGGGCTCGACCAGACTGAGCCGGACCCGATGCCAAAGGAAACAAGCTGCGAAAGGTTTCAGAGACAGGTCGATGAGGCGTTTCTCGGACGCGACTGGGAAGAAAGATACAGATGCGGCATTGACGTGAGCCACTATCAGGGAAAGATAAACTGGGACGACCTCGTAGAGGACAAGCGGGTCGGCTTCGTCTACCTGAAGGCAACAGAGGGTGCAACACTGGTAGACAACACATACGATTTCAACTTCACCGAGGCAAAGCGCGTGGGACTGAAGGTGGGAAGCTATCATTTCTACAGCACCACTATTCCTATCTCTCAGCAGATAGAGAACTTCTCGGCTGCCCTGAAGCAATACGACCAAGACCTTGTGCCTATTGTCGATGTTGAGGTAAGGGGAAAGAAAAGCCACGATACGTTCTGCGCCGAACTCGATTCGTTCCTCGTGATGGTTACGAAGGCTTGTGGAACAAAGCCGATGATTTACACATCGAGCAATTTCTACAACAAATATATGGCTGGCCGTTTCGACGATTACAAACTCTTCATCGCAAGATATCATCTCGAGGCTCCTACGCTGATAGACGACCGCCAGTACGTTTTGTGGCAGTACACCTCGAAAGGAAGGGTGAAGGGCATAGCCGGCGCAGTTGACATGAACAGAATACCCGATGAATTTACGTTCAACGAACTTCTGTTCTGTTCGGATTTGTAGGCAAGCATGTAATAAAAAGGATATAATAGAAACAGAGAGTCGGTCTGCCGCTGGCGCTTTCGGGCGCGAGAGGAAAGTCCGGGCAACACAGGGCATCCTGCTTCTTAATGTGGAAGTTATCCGCGAGGGTAAAGTAGCGCAGAAGAAAATAACCGCCACGCCTGAGGTGTGGTAAGGGTGAGAAGGTGGGGCAAGAGCCCACCAGACAGGTGGCGACACCTTGTGCTGTGCGCCTCAGGAGTTGCAAGTTCATGTATACCAGAGTTTGAGGGCGGCCCGTCTAATCTGGAGGGTAGAATGCTAGAGGGCGGTGGCGACACCGTCAGTGGATAAATGGCAGACGGTCTGAAAAGACTACAGAACCCGGCTTATAGATTCTCTGTTTCTTTTTTTTATTTTTATCTACTATGAATATACGAGAGAGAATAAACAGAATTACCATTTTCCTGACCGACGAAATTTGGAGAACAACAGATGATGAACTGGGACGTTTGCAAAGAACGTGGTACGTCATCCTGAAGGTTATGGTTCTTACAATACGCCGTTTCT
Source organism: Bacteroidaceae bacterium (assembly GCA_045111775.1). Lineage (GTDB taxonomy): Bacteria > Bacteroidota > Bacteroidia > Bacteroidales > Bacteroidaceae > Ga6A1. The sequence continues at coordinate 5,549 of JBGUGY010000201.1, forward strand.
CGCGCGACAATGTAACGAGCAAGGCATCTGCTCTGACTTACAGCACCATCATGGCTGTCGTTCCGGTGTTTGCCGTTGTCTTTGCCATCGGACGTGGCTTCGGCTACAACAAGATGCTCGAAATGCAGATTCGCAAGTATTTCGGGAACTCCGACAGTACCATCGATATCCTCATCGACTTTGTAAACTCGTATCTCGAACATACGCGCAACGGTATGTTCCTCGGCTTCGGTATCATTCTGTTGCTGTGGACGGTGCTGAACCTTACCAACAACATCGAGCACATGTTCAACAATATATGGCAGGTAAACAAAGAGCGAAGCATGTTCCGCACGTTTACCGACTATTGTTCGCTGCTCTTGCTTATGCCGTTGCTGGTAATCGTCATGGGCGGTCTGTCTATCTTCGCCACCACGGTCATGAAGAATATGCCCGATTTTCTTTTGCTCGGTCCGGTGTTGCGCTTCACGTTCGAGGCAATGCCGTTCCTTCTTTCGGGCACAATCGTCTCTGTTCTCTACATGTTCATGCCAAACACCAAGGTGAAGTTGCGCTATGCCGTAATTCCGGGATTCTTGGCTGGAGCAGGCTTGCAGATTCTTCAGTATATCTATATCGACTCGCAGATATGGGTGAGCAGCTACAATGCCATCTACGGAAGTTTCGCCGCCATTCCGCTGTTCATGCTCATGGCGCAGTTCTCGTGGACAATCTGTCTTTTCGGTGCAGAGATGAACTATGCGGCGCAGAATCTTCAGTACTATAATTTCGAGAACGAGACGACTCATATCAGCCGCCGATACCGCGATTTTCTTACGCTTATCATCGCATCGCTTATATGCAAGAGGTTCGAGGAGGGCGGAAAACCTTACTCTTCGGTTGATTTGGCTTCGGAGTTCAAGATGCCAATCCGCCTTGTGAACGAGATTCTGTACATGCTCGTTGACATAGGCGTTCTGGTTGAGAACAGTGGCGATGAGAAGGCTGAGACTCCGACGTATATGCCAGCCGTTAGTGTGAACAGACTGAGCGTGGAGAGTCTTTTTAATAAGATAGACATGAACGGAAGTGAAAATTTTAAGATTGACATGAAAAATTTTCAGAAATATTGGCTCTTGATTAATGATGTGAGAACCAAAATGTTAGCAGACAAGGGTGATTGTCTTTTGAAAGATTTGTAATGTTAACGAATGTTAAAATGAGATTTTTGATGTCACAACTCCGTGTCTTTGTTTGTCATCACTTTAGAAAATGAAAAAAATAATTTTTAACAAAGAGAAATACTTTAACTTAAACTATGGTGGATTATGAGACAGACAACTAAGAAACTTCTGGGTGTGGTTGCAATCTCAATGGTGACATCAGGTCTGACCGCAGTAACAACCTATTCTATTTCAAAGCATCAGTTGGATGGTGAGAGTCGTTCGTTCGAGACACTTTTCAAGCAAAATACATCACAGCCTGCCGTCCGCACATCGGGTGCAGGTGTTCAGCCTGTAGACTTCACTCAGGCTGCTGAGAGTTCGCTTCATGCCGTTGTACACATCAAGTGTACGCAGAACAGCAAAGTGCAGACGATGGGTCAGGGCGACATGCCCGACATCTTCGAGTACTTCTTCGGTCCTCAGGGCGGCAACAGAGGTCGCCAGCAGATGCAGAGCCAGCCTCGCGTAGGCTACGGTTCGGGAGTGATTCTTTCGAAAGACGGATACATCGTTACAAACAACCACGTTGTTGAGGGAGCCGACGAAATCGACGTAACTCTTAACGACAACCGCGAGTTCAAGGCTCGCCTGATTGGTACTGATGCTTCTACCGACCTTGCTCTTCTGAAGATTCAGGGCGACAACTTCCCAACTATTCCGGTTGGCGACAGCGACGCGCTGAAGGTGGGCGAGTGGGTTCTCGCAGTAGGTAATCCGTTCAACCTCAACTCAACAGTAACTGCCGGAATCGTAAGTGCCAAGGCTCGTTCGCTCGGCGTTTACAACACAGGCAAGAACAACGGTATCGAGTCGTTCATTCAGACCGATGCTGCAATCAATCCGGGTAACTCGGGTGGTGCGCTGGTTAATGTAAAGGGCGAACTCGTTGGTATCAACGCCGTTCTTTCTTCTCCTACAGGCTCTTTTGCCGGCTACGGATTTGCTATCCCTACAACAATCATGAAGAAGGTCGTTTCAGACCTCAAGGAGTTCGGAACTGTTCAGCGTGCGCTTCTCGGCGTTGTGGGCGGTGATGTTGCAAACTTCCTTCAGGACGAGAAACTGAAAGAGAAGGTTAAGGATTCTGGCTGTAACGACGGTGTTTATGTAAATGAAGTTCCTGAGACTGGCGCGGCTCACAGCGCAGGCATCAAGGCTGGAGATATCATCGTGGCTGCTGACGGCAGAAAGATTAAGAGCATGGCTGAGCTTCAGGAGACAATCGCTAAGCATAAGCCGGGCGACAAACTGACAGTAAAGGTTATCCGCGACAAGAAACCAAAGGAGTTTACCGTAACTCTGAAGAACTCTCAGGGCAACACCAAGGTTATGAAGAATGTTGATATGGACCTTCTCGGTGCAGCATTCCGTCCTTTGAGCTCTGACTTGAAGAAGCAGCTTAACCTTAGCGGTGGCTTGCAGGTATCTGGCGTAACTGGCGGCAAGATGAAGGAAGCCGGCATCACAAAGGGCTTCATCATCCTCAAGGTCAACGGTCAGGCAGTAAACTCAAACGAGGATATGGAGAATGCCTTCAAGAGTGCAAGCCGCTCAGCTGATCAGGTGATGTTCATCACGGGCATCTACCCAAGCGGAAAGAAGGGTAATTTTGCCGTAGACTTGTCTGAAGAATAATAAGGTAAACTGATTGGATATTTAATAAATTGTGCTGGCTCCGTGCTTCTCTCTGAACAAAGATTGGTGCGGAGCCTTTCTTTT
>JBGUGY010000202.1:0-2214 GCA_045111775.1 Bacteroidaceae bacterium
CTCTGGTCTATGCCGTAGTTCTGCAAATTTGTGAAAATTCCGTAAACGAAGCAAACCCAGAACGTGGAAGTGCCGAGTTCTAACGAAAAACTGCCAAGCGAGAACTTGCCGTCAGCCAAAGCCGTCTCAACAACATTCGACGGTCCTCCCGGAGTCTGAAACAGCAGAACGAGCATACAAACAATCGTCCCACCAATGAGAACGATACCTTGCAAAGCCTCGGTCCAGATAACAGCCTTTATTCCGCCGAACATCGAATACATTATTATTGCCACGGACGACAGCACGATTACGAGTTGCAAATCCCATCCCAGCAGAATGTTCATCGGCAATGCCATCAGAAACAAGATTGTGCCGATGCGCGCCATTTGCGTCAGCAGATAGCAAGCCGAAGCATAAAGCCTTGCCCACAACCCGAATCGCTCTTCGAGATAACTGTACGCCGACACACAACCCATATTACGATAGAATGGGACAAAGTACATAACGGCAAAAAGGGCGGCAACCGGTATCGACAGACTGAAAACAAACGCGTTCCAGTTTCCGGCGTATGCCATGCCCGGATATCCCAAGTAACTTATGCTGCTTACATAAGTCGAAAATATTGACATTCCGACAACCCACCCCGGCAGGTTGCGACCACCCGACACAAACTCTTCCGAAGAAATCTTCTTCTTGAAAAAAGAACAGCCAAAGAGCACTATGCCTCCTGTGAAAAGGAAAAATATTATAAAATCAATCAGATGCATAATAGACTGCAAATATAATACTTTTCCGACAGTCTGCAAAAAAAAGAACCGCATATCAGCGGTTCAGATAACTTTCGAATGTCTTTATGTCCTCTTTGAACGTAATCTTGATATTCGTGCTCTCGCCGTCCACGATGAATATCGGAACTTCGGGCATGTAACGGTGCACAACTCCACAGTCGTCGGTCGTAACAAAATCAGGGTCGGCAAGCCCTCGTCTGTAAGCCTCGGCTATCACCCTTCGCTTGAAGCACTGCGGCGTCTGCACATTTCTGAGCATCTTGCGAGGCGGAATGTTGCAAATGAGTCCGTTTTCATCAACCTGCAAAATAGTATCGGTGGCAGGAACGGCAACGTCAACGGCATCGTACTTGCCAAGAGCCTCCACACAATCGCGAATAATTCGCTTGCTCACCATCGGACGGACGGCATCGTGAATCATGATGTTATCGTCATCGTTGGTATAAGCCTCAATCGCAGCAATGCTGCTGTGATAGCGTTCCTTTCCGCCCTTCAAAACGCGTTTCAGTTTTGGATGATGCTCGCCAATCAGTTCGCTCACCTTCTCAACGTAATCCTCGCGCGTAACTATGGCAATCTCGTCGATATCGTCCGACGACTCGAAAGCCTCGACGGTATGTTCGAGAATCGTCTTTCCACAGACCACCAAAAACTGCTTTGGCAGTGATGCTCCCAAACGAGTACCACTGCCAGCAGCTAGTAATATAGCAATATTCATTATCTTCCTGCGTACATTGATTCGTAGTACTTTTCGTAATCTCCGCTTGTGATGTTGTCCATCCACTCCTGATTTTCCAAGTACCACTTAACAGTCTTCTCAATTCCTTCCTCGAACTGAAGAGATGGCTCCCAGCCCAATTCCTTCTGAAGTTTTGTTGAGTCGATTGCATATCGTGCATCGTGACCGAGACGGTCGGTAACGTAAGTGATGAGATCCATATCCTCGCCTTCCTTACGACCAAGCAGACGGTCAACAGTATTGATTACGACCTTGATGATGTCGATATTCTTCCACTCGTTGAAACCACCGATATTGTAAGTCTCGGCAATCTTTCCGTTGTGGAAGATAACGTCGATAGCGCGTGCATGGTCCTCAACAAACAGCCAGTCGCGCACGTTCTCGCCCTTGCCGTAAACAGGAAGAGCCTTACGGTTGCGAATGTTGTTGATGAAAAGCGGAATCAGCTTCTCTGGGAACTGATAAGGACCATAGTTGTTCGAGCAGTTTGTAACGATAGTCGGCATTCCGTAAGTATCGTGGAACGCTCTCACAAAGTGGTCTGAACTTGCCTTCGAAGCCGAATATGGTGAATGAGGATTGTACTTTGTTGTCTCGTAGAAGAAATCCTCGCCGTATGCCTCGTGATGCTTTGAAGAAGAAGCCTTTGTTGTAAATGGAGGCTCGATTCCTTCAGGATGAGTCATGCTCAATGCACCATAAACC
>JBGUGY010000203.1:0-9389 GCA_045111775.1 Bacteroidaceae bacterium
TTCAAATTTTAGCAACCGCCTTTCGTCACAAAAAGAGGAGCATGTTTTTCAAAATGCAAGGCACTTACGATAATCATACGAGCCTAATCCAAATACGCACATCTGTAGAATTGAATGAAGTCAACCCTTTTGTCTATCCTTACGCAAGAATCCATATAGTGTATAAGATTCTTGTTGCTTGTTATTTCTGTTGGCAGCGAGTCCCACTCTTTGTCTGCCGACTCAAACTTACCATTCTTGTGATATCTTATTGCATAATGGAATGATTTTGCATCCGGATTTCTTTTGTTAATCTGCAATATAACAGAATCGACGATTAAGCGCATATCGTGATATGCTTTTCCTTCGTCAAATACAGACTTTGGCAAATCGACAAAAAGAGAGTCTTTGCTGTACGCTCTTACGCCCGTAAGTTTCATTATTGTTCTAAATCTTTCATCTTCAAAATCATCCTCAGTCTTTTCGCAAAAATAGTATTCGTGCATCGCATTCCTGATATCATACGAATAGCATATACTGTCGGTATCTTCGATATCAGCAAAAACTTTTCCGTCTTTGCAATATATGTCATTGTCGCGCTGATTTCTATAAAAACGAGGCCATGAGAAGTAAGGCACCCCTACCCATTGATAGCATTTAATATATTCTGAATAAACAGAGTCCATAAATTCATTATACTCCTCATAAGAGTTGAACCTTACGTTTGGCTTGTATGACAACCGACGGGCAAACTTGAAATTATTCAAACTGTCCTGCAAATAGATTCTCCTGCAATAATCCCTTGTCCCCCTTGGATATCTTAAATTGTCCAGAAAGAAAGCCTCCATCTCCCCCCTAAGATCCGATGACTCTCTATGCGAAATACCTTTAACTTCGTTTTTTTTCCGTTTATCCGAACAAGATGTGCAAACAATGACAAGCAAGACAAGCAGATAGTATATTTTCTTCATTTTTACAGCCCCTTTTTTCTAATTCTTTGAAACCTATCACTTTACCACCTCATCGAGTTTCTTCTCCAAATCGGCATAGAGGAGATTCTTGGCGATAATCTTTCCGTTCTTGTCTATCAAGAAGTTAGCCGGCAGATTGCTTACGACGAAATCCTTAGCCGCGCGACTTTCGTAATGTGCAAAATCGCAGCTCTCGTTCCATGTAAGCGAGTCGTAACGAACGGCATTGCGCCACATCTGCTTGTCTACATCGAGGCTGATGCCTATAATCTGGAATTTTGCCGACGGATATTTTTTGTAGAGCTTACGGATGTTGCGCTCCAGCGTGCGACTGTCGGAATCCCACGAAGCCCAGAAGGTTATAAGCGTAATCTTGTCTTTCAAATCATCCTGAGTGAGCGTTTTGCCGTCTTTCGTCGTAATCTTGAACGACGGGCATTTTCCGCCAACCTTTATCCGCTGCGCTTCCTTGGCGGTAGAGAGCATACGGTCTACCATCGCATTCTTCGGAAGTCCGCCCTTTATCACCTTCAGCAGACTTTCAACCTTGCCCCAATCGGTCTTCGGCACTTCTACGAAGTATTTGTTTACCAGATAGATGCTCGCCATCGACGTCGGATTATTCTTGATGAACTCCTCAGCCTTTGCCGGAATCTGCGACTCGTCGATGCTGGCAACCGATTTTCTGAAATCCGAGAAGCGTTCGTTCTCCTTATCGCCCAAAATCTGCATGTCCTTCAGACTGCTTCCGTCGCCATCGAGAGAAACCTTCACGCCCTTGTCGGCAAACACAACCTGCTGATATTTGTTTGGGAACACGAGGATGTAGTAGGTAGGCTGTTCAACCTCGGTGCGATACTCGAACGAGCCGCCGTTTACCATCACCGTGTCGAGCCCCTTTCCGAGTCCCTCGGCATTGTAGATGTAAACCTCGCCCTGCTCAATGCCCTTGATGCTTCCCTTCAGTCTGAAGCCCTTGCCGCCTCCGCACGAGCACAGAAAAGCCACCGCTGCGGCAGCCATCAATATTTTCTTCATCTGCTTTATATTCTGAAAGTTATAACTTCGCCGTCGCGAGTGTTTCGCATGGCATAAATCTCGCCGTCTACAACACCCAGCTCATAAATGTCGAGCCCCGTGTCGGAGTAGAGACTGTCGGTTTCGATTCCAATCGTACAGTTATCGTAGGTCGTTACCCTCTTTTCGGGAAAGAGAGTGTGCAGTTTGTCCAAGGCGGCACGATGGCACTCGTCAATCACCGCGCTGTCATCATCGGCCATAAACTTGCGGAACTTGAACAAATCGTTTGCGTTCTCTTCGTACATAAACAGTTGTTAAAATTATTCGGATTGCAAACTTACTGTTTTTTTTCTATATTGAGATAAAAATCCGCCGTAAGTTGGCAATATTCGGCAGAATAAGAGCCGTCGGCATCGCGTATGCTCATCTCTCGGGATTCGTTCGGGATGCCTTCGGGATTTTTTACAAACTCGAGAAGCGAGCGGTTGGCTGGTTTCCTAACGCTACCCTTCACATCGAGACGGCGGCTCAGCCTTAATCCTTCGGAAAGAGCCTCGCAGATGCAGTCGAGAGCGTTTTCGGCAGGAACGATGACGCTCAGTCTGCCACCGTCAGAGAGAAGTCCGGCAGCTTTCTTGGCAAGTCGGCAGAACGGCAGGGAATCGGCATTTCGCGCCCTGTCGCGCAGAGGGTCGGGGCACGAAAGAGCGTTCTTGTAGAACGGCGGATTGCTTACGATTACATCGAATTTCTCATCTGTCGCAAAACTGATGAAATCGGCCTTCTCTACCCTTACGGAATCGCTCCAGATGCTCTGCTCCACGTTGATTTGCGCCTGTTCTACGGCGGTATCCTCGATGTCGATGCCAACGACGCTTTGTGCGCCGCGCTGCATCATCATAAGCGCAATGAGTCCCGAGCCCGTGCCCACGTCGAGCACGCTCTCGCCGCCGTCAATACGCGCCCACGCGCCAAGCAGAACGCCGTCGGTTCCAACCTTCATGGCGCACTTGTCGTGATGCACCGTAAACTTCTTGAATCTGAAAAAACTATTAGACATGCTGTTGCAAGACAATAAATTATGTGCAAAATTACTACTTTGGCTTAAATTCACGCACAAAAATATTATTATTTCTTCTGTTTTTACTACATTTGCACCGCATTTCTCAGCCCTTGTCGAGGGCAGAAATTCAAATTAAGTATTTTCTATACCAGAATTATGAAGAAATTGATTGACGATATTTTCCAGATGGAATCGGACTCTCATCCAGCAAGCATTTCCATCATATCAGACGGAGCAATAAATGTTGAAAGAACTACCAACTTTGACTTTGAAGGCGAGGTGCCAATCCTCCCGATGCGCAACATGGTGCTCTTTCCCGGCGTGGTGACACCAGTAACCGTGGGACGCCCTTCGACACTTAAACTTGTAAAGAAGGCAGAGAAGACAAACGAGTTCATCGCCACTTTCTGCCAGAAATCACCAGATACAGACGAACCGCAGTTTGACGATCTGTACACCATAGGCGTACTCGCCAAAGTGCTTCGCATACTCGATATGCCCGACAACTCCACAACCGTAATCCTTCAGGCTTACAGCGCGGTGGAACTTCAGGAGCTTACAGCCACAGAGCCGTTCCTCAGAGGCAAGGTGGTAAACAAGAACGAAGAGCCTATCGAGGACGAGGACGAATACAAGGCTGTGTTCGACAGCTGCCGCGAACGCACCATCACATACATTCAGGAGACACAGAACAATCCTGAGATTGCCTTCGCCATCAGAAACTCGACCGACGACAGAAGCAAGACGATGATTAACTTCATCTGCACAAACCTTCTGTTCCCTATCGCCGACAAGATTACGCTGCTCAAAGAGCCTTCTCTGAAGAAGCGCGCCATCAATCTGATGTCTATCCTGAGCCGCGAGATTCAGCTCGCCAGCATAAAGAACAAGATTCAGTCAAAGACACGCGAGGACATCAACCAGCAGCAGAAGGAGTACTTCCTGCACCAGCAGATGAAGAACATCCTCAACGAACTGGGAAACTCTGAGGACATAGAGCTTGAGAAACTCAGAGAGAAAATAGCAGAAAAGAAGTTCGACGACGAGGTTCGCGAGATTGTAGAGCGCGAGGCAAGCAAGCTCGAACGCCTCAATCCGCAGTCGCCCGACTACAACATACAGTTCACCTACCTCCAGACGGTTTTGAGTCTGCCGTGGAAGACATTCACCAAAGACAACACCAACCTGAAGAATGCCGAGAAGGTTCTCGACAAAGACCACTACGGCATGGAGAAGGTTAAGGAGAGAATAATTGAGCACTTGGCGGTATTGAAGCTGCGCGGCGACCTCAAATCGCCAATCATCTGCCTTTACGGCCCTCCGGGAGTTGGTAAGACATCGCTCGGACGCTCCGTTGCCGAGGCTCTGAAGCGCAAGTACGTCCGCATCTCGCTCGGCGGCTTGCACGACGAGTCTGAAATACGCGGACACCGCCGCACTTATCTGGGCGCGATGCCGGGACGAATAATCAAGGGCATCCAGAAGGCTGGCTCGGACAATCCGGTCTTCATTCTCGACGAGATAGACAAGATTACGCAGAACACGGTGAACGGCGACCCATCGTCAGCCCTTCTCGAAGTTCTCGACCCAGAGCAGAACAAGGCGTTCCACGATAACTATCTCGACATAGACTACGACCTGAGCAACGTGATGTTCATCGCTACGGCAAACAACATCAGCACTATTCCTGGTCCGCTGCTCGACCGTATGGAGCTTATCGAGGTGAGCGGATACATAACCGAGGAGAAGCTCGAGATTGCAAAACGTCACCTCATTCCAAAGGCTAAGGAAGAACTCGGTCTGACGGAATACGACAAACTGAAGATAGACAAGTCGGCACTCGAATACATCATCGAGAACTACACTCGCGAGAGCGGCGTGCGAAAGCTCGACAAGATGATTAAGCAGGTGTTCAGAAAGATTGCCGTGCAGATTGCCAAGGACGGCGACGAGGCTGTAAAGACCGTTAAGATTGCCGACCTGAAGGATTATCTGGGAAGCGACGAGATGAACCGCGACAAATATCAGGGCAACGAGTATGCCGGCGTGGTTACGGGTCTGGCATGGACAAGCGTAGGCGGCGAGATTCTGTTTGTCGAGACATCGCTCAGCAAGGGCAAGCAGGGCAAGCTCACGCTCACCGGAAACCTCGGCGACGTGATGAAGGAATCGGCTGTTCTGGCACTCGAATACATCAAGGCTCACGCCGAGCAGATTGGCATAGACCAGCGCATCTTCGACAACTGGAACATTCACATTCACGTTCCTGAGGGCGCAACGCCAAAAGACGGTCCTTCTGCCGGAATAACCATCGCTACATCTCTGGCATCGGCTCTTACACAGCGTAAGGTTCGCGCCAAGATTGCCATGACCGGCGAGATTACGCTCCGCGGAAAAGTACTCCCGGTAGGCGGAATAAAGGAGAAGATTCTGGCAGCCAAGCGAGCAGGCATCACCGACATCGTTATCTGCGAGGACAACCGCCGCAACATCGAGGCCATTCCAGAGATATACTTGAAGGGCGTGACATTCCACTACGTTACAAACGTCATGGAGGTTCTTGACATCGCACTTCTGAAAACCAAGGTAAACAATCCGCTCGACCTTTCGATAAAGGAAGAGACAAAAAAGGAGAATTAACTAAAAGATGACATTTCAACTTCAGCATACAGATTCAAAGTCCAACGCGAGAGCGGGACTCATTACAACCGACCACGGACAGATTGAGACTCCGATATTCATGCCAGTGGGCACATGCGGTTCGGTAAAAGGCGTTCACATGCACGAGGTTAAGGACGACGTGAAGGCGCAGATTATCCTCGGAAACACATACCACCTCTATCTCCGTCCGGGACTCGAGGTGCTCGAGAAGGCAGGCGGTCTGCACAAGTTCAACGGCTTCGACAAGCCTATGCTTACCGACAGCGGCGGCTTTCAGGTCTTCTCGCTCAGCGGCATCAGAAAACTGAAGGAGGAAGGATGCGAATTCCGCTCGCACATTGACGGAAGCAAGCATTTCTTCAGCCCAGAGCGCGTAATGGACATTGAGCGCACAATTGGTGCCGACATCATTATGGCTCTGGACGAATGTACGCCCGGAACAGCCGACTTCAACTACGCAAAGAAGTCGATGGAGATGACTCACCGCTGGCTCGACAGATGTATCAAGAGATTCAACGAGACTGAACCGAAGTACGGCTACAGTCAGGCTCTGTTCCCTATTGTTCAGGGCTGCACATATACCGACCTGCGCAAGCAGAGCGCGGAGTACATAGCATCGAAGAATGCCGAGGGCAATGCCATCGGCGGTCTTGCCGTGGGCGAGCCTACCGAGGTTATGTACGAGATGATTGAGGTGGTGAACGAGATTCTGCCAAAGGACAAGCCTCGATACCTTATGGGCGTGGGCACTCCTATGAACATCCTCGAGGGCATTGAGCGCGGAGTTGATATGTTCGACTGCGTTATGCCAACCCGAAACGGACGAAACGGTATGCTCTTCACAAAAGACGGCATCATAAACATGAAGAACAAGAAGTGGGAGTTCGACTTCTCGCCTATCGAGGAGAACGGAGCATCATACGTTGATACGGCCTACACAAAGGCTTATCTGCGCCACCTGTTCCACGCACAGGAGCTCTTGGCTTTGCAGATTGCATCAATCCACAATCTTGCATTCTACTTGTGGCTGGTTGGCGAGGCTCGCCAGCACATCATAGCAGGCGACTTCACATCGTGGAAGGCTGCAACGATGAAACGCATCTCAACACGCCTGTAAAACGTTTTTTCAGGGATGATTTAGGAAAAGATGAAGAAAATAAAGCAATTTCTTGTAAAGATATTCATCGACAACCCCGTTGTCGGCAAGATAGACCGCTACATCATCAGGCAGTTCCTTGGCACTTACTTCGTGTCATTGGCACTCATCATATCTATTGCCGTGGTGTTCGACTTCAACGAGAACCTCGACAACTTCATGGCTAAGAACGCGCCGTGGAAGGCTATTATCTTCGACTACTATTTCAGTTTCATCCCCTTCTACTCCAACCTGTTCAGCCAGTTGTTCGTGTTCCTGGCGGTAATTCTGTTTACCACCAAGCTTGCCGACCGCTCCGAAATCATTGCCATGATGAGTACGGGAATGAGTTTCAAGCGTCTGCTCAGACCTTACATCATATCTGCCATCATCATCGGCGGACTGTCGTTCTATCTCGGCGCGTTCGTCATCCCGAAGGGAAACGTTACGCGAATAAAGTTCGAGAGTAAGTACAAGAGCAAGAAGCACATTATAACCGGTGCGAGCAACGTACAGCTTCAGGTTGACTCGGGCGTGATTGCCTATATTGAGAGCTACGACCTGCGCACCCGCACAGGATACCACTTCTGCCTCGACAAGATCGAGGGCAAGAAGGTTGTGTCGCACCTCACCGCCACGAGCATAGAGTACGATACGCTTTCAGAAACACGCTACCACTGGATTATCCGCGACTACAAGATTCGCGACATGAAGGGAATGCGCGAGAAGATAACCACCGGCTCGAAGATGGATTCAATCATCAAAATCGAGCCTAACGACCTTACGGTGGCAAAGGGTCAGCAAGAAACGCTTACCACTCCGGTGCTGAAGGAATATATCGACAATCAGCGCAAGCGCGGATTCTCTAACATCCAGCCGTTCGAGATTGAATATCACAAGCGTTTTGCCGCTCCTTTCGCAGCCATCATCATGGCAATAATGGGCGCATCGCTCTCTGCCGAGAAACGCAAGGGCGGCATGGGAATGGCTCTGGGCATCGGCATCGCGCTGTGCGCCGCCTACATCATGCTCCAGACGGTTTCGTCGTCGTTTGCCCTTAATGCAGGCGCATCGCCAATCGTTGCCGTATGGATTCCGAACGTGGTGTTCAGCTTCATCGCCGTTTATCTCTACCGCAAAGCTCCGAAATAGAAAGCTCTTCATAATATGGCTAAACTAAATATGTCTGGCTGGATAAAAAATGTTATCAGCCAGAAAAATACAATAGCAATACCAGTTCTCACCCACCCGGGCATCGAGAAGATTGGAAAGACGGTGAAAGAGGCTGTCTGCGACGGAAATGTGCACTACGAGGCAATAAAATATCTGTCGGACAACTATCCGTCGGCTGCCGCAACGGTGATAATGGACTTGACCGTTGAGGCTGAGGCTTTCGGCAGCGACATCATCTTCCCGGAGAACGAAGTGCCGAGCGTGAACGGCCGTCTTGTAAGCAACGAGCAAGAGATTGACAGTCTTGAAGTTCCGTCGCTCGAAGCAGGAAGAATCCCCGAATATCTGCGCGCCAACATCCTGGCTGCCCGAAATATCTCGGACAAGCCGGTTCTTGCCGGCTGCATCGGTCCTTTCTCGCTTGCCGGAAGACTCTTCGACATGAGCGAGATTATGGTTCTGCCATACACAAACGAGAAGGCGGCACGAACGCTGCTCGAAAAGTGTACCGACCTCATTCTGCGCTACTGCGTGGCACTCAAGGCAACAGGCGTGAATGGTGTTCTGATGGCTGAGCCTGCCGCCGGACTTCTGAGCAACGACGACTGCTACAAACTGTCGTCGGTCTACGTCAAGAAGATTATCGACGCCGTTCAGGACGACAGTTTTGCCGTTATTCTGCACAACTGCGGAAACAACGGCCAGTGCACCGAGGCGATGATAAAGACAGGAGCAGCCGGATATCACTTCGGAAACAAGATTGACATGGTTCAGGCATGCCGCGACGTTCCGTCGGACTGTCTGGCGATGGGCAACCTCGACCCTGTTCAGGTTTTCAAGCAGCAGTCGGCTGCCGAGGTCAAGGCTGAGACGCTCAGACTCCTCGACCAGACAAAGGATTTTCCGAATTTCGTAATCTCATCGGGCTGCGACATTCCGCCGCACACTCCAATAGAGAACATCGACGCCTTTTACGAGGCTGTCGAGGAATTCAACAGATAAACCCATGGAAAGCATCGTTCCATTCTCAACACTCAAAATATCAGCTGCCGAAATTTCAGAAAGCATGGGCTACGGCTCGTCCGTTCCCGACGATGAAGTTCTGGCTGAAATAGACGTTATGATGAGCGAGATTGAACGGATTTGCGTTCCGAGATTCAGTTTCTTCGTCGTGAAGGGCGAGGTTGACAGAGAAAACAACTCGCTCGGCATAAACGGAAACCTGTTCGGCATAGGCAAGATTATTGCCCGCCAACTTAATGGCAGCGAGGCATTCGCGATATTCACCGCCACGGCTGGCAACGAGTTCGAAGATTTTCAGCAGCGGTTGCAAAGCGAGGGCGACATGGTTAGGATTTTCATAACTAACTCGATAGGCAGCATCATT